>CAYWBF010000016.1:0-15626 GCA_964456085.1 uncultured Eubacteriales bacterium | reverse complement strand
GACCTTTTCAGTGTATTCATAGCCCTAAGGTCAGTTGTCATGTCTACCTTATGCTTTTCCTTAATCTTCTTTAGTAAATAATTTATTATTTCATCGTCAAAATCCTTACCGCCCAGCTTATTATTGCCGGCAGAGGACTTAACGTCTATAACTCCGTTGTAAATCTCCAGTACGGTAACATCAAGCGTACCGCCGCCCAAGTCATAAATTAAAATGTTTTCGCAGCGGCTAATATTGTCTAAGCCGTAGTCCAATGCAGCCGCCGTAGGTTCATTCACTATACGTAAAACCTCTATACCGGAAAGCTCCCCTGCCTTTACTGTGGCACGACGCTGCTTATCAGAAAAATATGCCGGAACGGTTATTACAGCCTTTTCAATTTTCTCATCAAGAGCTTCTTGGGCACAGTCAACCAAATATCTAATTAAGTAAGACGAAAGCTGCTCCGGAGAATATTTTTCGCCATGAGCATCAAATGTAACTTCTTCTCCCATAGAGCGTTTAAACTCAAAAAAAGTGCTCTCCGGCTCAAGAATTATCCTTTCCTTTGCCTCCTCGCCCACAATTATTTCGCCTTTAGGAGTTATGTGCACTACTGATGGGGTAATGTATTTGCCATCTCTGTTTGGCAAAAGAAATGCCTTGCCATCTTTTAATATTGCAATCTCCGAGGTTGACGTCCCCAAATCAATTCCTACTATAGCTTTACTCACACAATCAACCCCTTTAAGGTTTTTTATTTACAATTACGGTTGATTTACGTAAAAGCTTATTATCCTTTATATATCCGCTACGCAAAACCCGAGTTACAATATTATCCCCCTTGCTTGAATCCCTCTCCACATCATATGCGGTACTGAATTTGGGGTCATATAGGCTACCTTCGTCCTCAACACGAAGAATTCCTGCCATAGCAAGTGATTTGCAGCCGGACTTCCACATAAGACTAGCCTGCTCAAAAAGGTTTTCGTTACTCCCCCTCTGGCTCAAGGCGTAGGCGTAAAAATCCTCGATTAAGTCATTAACCTTAATCAGTGCCTCTACGTAAGCAGCTTCTTTTTCCTTAAACGCCGATACCTCATCATCATTCTGTAATCCCTCGCTTACTTCACTAAGCAAAGAATACAGCTCGTCCATTTGGCTGTTTATATTTTTGTTGCTTTTATCTATAAGCCCTGTAAGCTTTTCCTCTCCGGACTTAATTCCCTCTAGGATTTCTGATTTGCCTTGAAGAAATTTATCCGGAGTTAATGACTCCGGGCTTTTTTTCGAGCTAAATATGTTTTTTATAAAATTCATGCCTATACCCTCTCACCACCAACCTTAAGCTCCCTAGCCATCAGCTTCATCTCCTCGGCAGCCTTAAGTGTAACGTCTGTTATCTTCGCACCGCCAGTAAGCCTTGCCAGCTCATGAATGGATTTTTCTTCGTTAAGTAGCTTGATTTCTGTGGTTGTCTTGTTCTCTGACTTATTGGTTTGTTTTTCAATAAGGAAATGTGCGTCAGCCATGGCGGCGATTTGCGGTAGATGTGTTATACATAAAATTTGGTGTGTTCCGGCGATAAGATTCAGCTTCTCCGCAACCTTCTGGGCGGTTCTGCCGCTTACCCCTGTGTCTATTTCATCAAATATAAAGGTTTCGATAGTTTCTACATGAGAGAGCACTGTTTTCAGCGCAAGCATTACCCGAGACATTTCGCCCCCAGATGCAATTTTTGCCAAGGGCATCATAGCCTCACCTGCATTAGTAGAAATTAAAAATTCAACCTTGTCAAAGCCGTTTCTGTTAAATTCGTTCTTCCGCTCCACAGATATATCAAACCCTGCGCTTTTCATGCCCAGCTCTTTTAATATGTCTTCAATCTGCTTTTTTATCTCGCTTGCGGCGGCAAGCCGCCTTTTCGATATTTTTTCACAAATAAAAAGTATTTGGCTTTTTTCACCCTTGCGCTGCTGCTCAAGAACGGTGATTTTTTCCTCCGCTCCCGTAAGCGCTTCCAGCTTTTTTGAAGCCTCGGCATGAAAGCTAAGTATATCCTTTATACTTTCCCCGTATTTTTTTTTCAACAGGTATATTGTGTTAAGCCTAGCCTCAATGTCCTCAATCTCGTTAGGCTCATACTCCATGTCGGTGTTATAGGAGGAAAGCTCCCGTATTATTTCCAAAAGCTGTGCTGATATGCTGTCAAGCTCATGTGCAAGTGACTCCGCCTTGCTGTCATAATCACTGATTTCCTGCAAAAGTGACTGCGCCTTGGAAATTTTGTCAAAGGCAGAGAGCTCATCGTTATCAGCCCCGTAAAGAAGCGCATCCGCCAAAAATGTATTTTTAATAATCTTCTCACTGGAGTTCAAAAATCTTTTCCGTTCAAGAAGCTTGTCCTCCTCGTCAGCCTTAAGCCGTGCCCCCTCTATTTCCTCTATTTGAAATTTAAGGACGGACAGCTTTGCTTCCCTCTCCCCCGGGTCGCCGGAGATAGACTTAATCTCCGCTAATGTTTCCTTATATTTTTGGATTAGCAGGGAAAGCTCGTTTTTAAAGTCCTCCATTTCTCCGCCGCAAAACCTATCCAGCAGCTCCAAGTGCTTGTTAGGATTAAGCAAAGACTGGTGCTCGTGCTGTCCGTGAAAGTCAAACAGCCCTTGGGCAATCTCTTTCAACATTGCCAAGGGCACAGCTTTACCATTTATTTTTATTTGACTTTTTCCGGCTTGGGTAGTTGAGCGCATCAAAAGCAAGGCTCTGTCCTCGTCAACCTCCACCCCAAGGCTTTTTAGCGTTTCCAGTGTTGCAATTCCTTTTATGTACAGCATACCCTCTACGGTAGCCGATTCCTCTCCGCTTCGTATAAAATCCTTTGGCACGCGCTGCCCCAAAAGAAAGCTAAGCGCTGAAATAATCATAGATTTTCCGGCACCTGTTTCACCGGACAAAATATTTAAGCCGTTGTGAAACTCAATTTCTGCATGTTTAATCAAGCCAACATTTTGGATTGTCAAATTAGTTAGCATAAAATCCCACCAAGCTTCTCCAGCAGAATAAAAGCGTAGTCCTCATTTTTTGTCAAGCAAAATATAGTGTCGTCACCCGCAATGCACCCAACGATTTCGCTAAGCTGCAAAGCCTCCACACTGGCGGCAACCGCCATTGCCATACCCTGAAGGGTTTTAATAACAACTATGTTACCGGCATACTCCAAGCCCTTGACGCAATCCCTAAACACACTCAAAAGCTTTTCGATGGATTGACCTGTGTCTACGTTAGCTATTTTGTAGCAGAGCCTTCCGTCGGGAAGCTGCTGCTTAGATAGCTTAAGCTGCTTTATGTCCCGTGAAACAGTAGCTTGGGTTACGTTAAACCCAAGCTTTCTTAGAGTTTTGGTCAAGTCGGCCTGGGTTTCGATTTGGTAGTTGTTAATTAATTCAATTATTTTGGATTGTCGTTTAATTTTCATACCTTCACCTTAAAACTTGAATATTGTCTAAAAAATATATAACCGCTGAAATAACAGTAAGCGCTGCGGAAACGGCAAGCAGAACATAATATATAGCAACAGTTGCTCCGCCGCTGGATATGGGGTAAAAGAAAAGCATAACGTAAATAATCATTATCATTTGAAATACCGTTTTAAGCTTCCCGTAGAAGTTAGCCGCCATAACAATATTTTTTGTAGCGGCAACAGCTCTTAGCCCTGAAATAATAAACTCCCTGCTTATAATCAAAATAACAAACCACGCAGGCAGCAGCGTTAGCTGCACAAGGCAAATAAGAGCAGAGGAAACAAGTAGCTTATCAGCAAGTGGGTCTAAAAATTTCCCGATGTCCGTAATCATGTTCATTTTTCTGGCAATATACCCGTCAAGCCAATCCGTCAAGGAAGCAACCACAAAAACACCCGTAGCCAGCAGCCTACTCATATTCTCCTCAAACACACCGGAAATCAACAAAAAAATAAAAATAGGTATTAAAATAATTCTTAAAACGGTAAGCCTGTTAGCTAAGTTCATTTAGCATCTCTCCTATAAATGGTTCCCCTCACCAAAAAGGTCATAAGCCGTAGCAGAGGTTATCTTAACCTCTACCATCGCCCCCCTCTTTAGGCTCCCCTCATGACTGAAATATACAACGCCGTCGGTTTCGGGGCTATCCATGTAGCTCCTGCCAAAATATCCACCGTCTTTTGTAGTCCCTTCCACCAGCACTGTTAGCATTCTGCCTATTTGCGCCTTACTTTTTTGCGCCGAAATACTTTGTTGTACCTTAAGCAACTTATTGTAGCGATTTTTCTTTAGCGTATCCGAAACCTGCTTCATGGTGAAAGCTTTGGTTCCTTCCTCTCGTGAATATTCAAATGCTCCCAGCTTGTCGAAACCTATCTCCTTAACAAAGCTAAGCATGGAGTCAAACTCCACTTCCCCTTCATTGGGGAAGCCAACGATTAGCGTTGTCCTTATGGAAATATCCGGCATGGCTGTTCTTAGTCTGTCTATAACGTCCTTTAAACCTTCCTCGGTGCTTTTCCTATTCATAAGCTTTAGTATTTTGTCGTTGGAGTGCTGTATGGGCATATCAATGTAGTGACAAACCTTGGGGTTAGCCGCCATTTCCTCAATCAGCTCATTGGTAATATGCTCAGGGTAGCAGTATAAAAGCCTAATCCATTTTAAATGCTCAATCTCCCCAAGAGCTTTAAGCAAAATATGAAGTGATGGTTTGCCATATAAATCCTTGCCATAAAGCGCCGTGTCCTGAGCCACAAGAATAAGCTCTACCGCCCCAAGGCTCACAAGCCACTCAGCCTCCGCCACTATACCTGCTAATTCTCTTGACCTGTATCTACCCTTTATTGATGGAATGGTACAGTAGGTACAATGATTATCGCAGCCCTCGGCAATTTTCAAAAAAGAGTAGTGGTTTTTGGTGGAAAGCCGCCGTTTTAAAGTATTTTCTTCTGTTTGTAGAATTTTATCCGTTACTATAACAGTTTTTTGTCCCTTACCCCTGCTGCTGGCGTAGTCTCTAAGCACGGTGCCTATTTCATAAAAATCCCCTGTGCCTAGAACCGCCAACACCTCTGGTATTTCCTCAATAATCTCGTCCTTATAGCGTGTTGCCATGCAGCCTGTGACTATTACGCCCTTTAGTGGGCCTTTTTTATTTCCTTCTATTATATTGTGAATGGACTCCATTCCCTCTAAAGTTGCGGAGGTGATAAAGCCACAGGTGTTAACCACGATGAAGTCTGCTTCATGTTGGTGGGGAGTAAGGCTTATGCCCAACTCCTCCAAAATCCCAAGCATTATTTCACTGTCCACCAAATTCTTATCACAGCCTAAGGAAACAAAGGCTATTTTATAACCCTGCATGTTTTAGCTCCTAAATCCTGTTCTTAATACATTTTCCATTAGCATAGCAACGGTCATAGGCCCTACCCCTCCCGGAACGGGAGTTATATAGCTAGCCTTTGCCGCTACTGCTTCAAAATCCACATCGCCCACCAAACGGCGTGAGCCTTCTGTACGATGAATACCTACATCTATAACCACAGCGTTCTCTTTAACCATATCCGCTGTGACAAACATTGTCTTTCCAAGAGCGGCCACCAAAATGTCAGCCTCTCTTGTAATACTTGCCAAGTCTTTCGTTTTTGAATGGCATACCGTTACTGTAGAATTTTCACCCGTCAACAGCATAGCCATGGGCTTGCCTACGATATTGCTTCTTCCTATAACAACACTACGCTTGCCTTCAATATCAATATTGTACTCCTTAAGCAGCTCAATAACTCCGGCAGGAGTGCACGGTTTAAAAATAGGCGTTCCTATTGAAAGAAGCCCAACATTTACAGGGTGAGCACAGTCCACGTCCTTGTCCGGGTCTATGGCACAAATCACCGTCTGCTCGCAAATATGCTTTGGCAAAGGAAGCTGGACTAGAATCCCCGAAACCTCCTGTGACTTGTTAAGCACCTCTATAAGCTCCAAAACTTCTTTTTCCGTTGCATTTGCAGGAAGATTATAGGTTTGGGAGCCTATGCCCACATACTCGCAGGCATTTTTTTTGTTATTTACATAAACAGCAGAAGCGCTGTCGTCCCCCACCAACACTACGGCAAGGGTAGGCACTGTCTTTCCGGCAGCCTTAAGAGCTTCTACCTGTGTACGCACCCTGTCCTTAACCTTAAGGGCTGTTTGTTTTCCATCTATTAGTATTGCCATTATTAATACTTCCTTTTCATAGATTCTATGACTTAAAACAATCCTGTGATATTTCCTGTTTCTTCATCTATATCTATATTTTCCGCAGAAGGTTGCTTTGGCAGTCCGGGCATTGTCATAATATCTCCGGCAAGCGCCACTACAAACCCTGCTCCTCTGCTTATTCTTATTTCGCTTATGTTAACGGTGAAGCCTGATGGTCGTCCCAGAAGCTTTGGATTGTCAGAGAAGGAATACTGTGTTTTAGCTATGCATACAGGCAGGTGACTTAAGTTAAGCTTATTAATACGCTCGATTACATTTTTAGCCGCTGGGGATAGGGTAACAGCTTCTGCTCCATAAATTTCCGTTGCTACAGTACAAATTTTTTCGTAGATGGAAGCTTCGTCCTTATAAATTGGCTTAAACTGTGATGGCTTTGTTTCCAGCACCTCAACAACCCTTTGGGCAAGCTCAATACCACCTTCTCCACCCTTACCGAACACCTCGGAAAGAGCAAAGTCAGCTCCAAGCCTATAGCAGCATTCTCTTACGGCTTGTATTTCCCCTTCTGTATCTGTAGCAAATCTATTAAGCGCCACTACAACAGGCACACCGTACTTCTTAAGATTTTCAATATGCTTCTCTAAATTCACAAGACCTTTTTCAACGGCAGAAACATTTTCAATACCCAAGTCCTGCTTTAAAACACCGCCGTTAAATTTCAGCGCTCTAACCGTAGCCACCAAAACAACTGCATCAGGTGAAAGACCAGCTACTCTGCACTTTATATCAAAAAACTTCTCCGCTCCAAGGTCAGCCCCAAAGCCTGCCTCTGTCACAGCTATCTCCCCAAGGCTTAAAGCAAGCTTTGTAGCCCGAACAGAATTACAACCATGAGCAATATTGGCGAAAGGCCCTCCGTGAATTATAGCTGGTGTATGCTCCAGTGTTTGAACAAGATTAGGCTTAAACGCCTCCTTAAGCAATGCAGCCATTGCCCCTGCCGCCTTTAGGTCACCTGCTGTTACCGGCTGCCCCTCATAGCTGTAGCCTACAATAATTCTTCCAAGACGCTCCTTTAAATCCTTAAGGTTTTCCGCAAGACATATTATCGCCATTACCTCGGAGGCTACGGTAATTATAAAGCCATCCTCTCTTGGAATACCATTAGCTTTTCCACCCAAGCCTACAACAATACCTCTTAAGGCTCTATCGTTCATATCTACTGCACGCTTCCATGCAATCTGCCTTGGGTCGAGGTTTAGGGCGTTGCCCTGTTGAAGATGATTGTCAATCATAGCGGAAAGAAGGTTGTGTGCACATGTTATAGCATGAATATCCCCTGTGAAATGAAGGTTAATATCCTCCATTGGCACTACCTGGGAGTAGCCGCCACCTGCCGCTCCTCCCTTAACGCCCATGCAAGGACCAAGTGAAGGCTCTCTTAAAACCACAATAGCCTTTTTGGATAGCTTATTCAAAGCTTGGGCAAGACCTACGGTAGTTGTGGTCTTACCTTCCCCAGCCGGAGTTGGGTTTATTGCTGTTACTAAAACGAGCTTACCCTTTTTGTCTCCCATAGCGGTAAAGGCTTCCTCAGAAAATTTCGCCTTGTATTTCCCGTATAGCTCCAGGTAATCCTCATTAATGCCAAAGCTCTTTGCTACCTGGGTTATGTGCAGCTTTTCCGTTTCTTGTGCAATTTGGATGTCGGATTTCATAGGAGTAGTCCTTTCTTAATCAAAATCTTTATTGTCTAGACTCTTTAAATTCGTTCCATTGGTGCCTTGTCATTAAAACCTTACGTGGCTTGCTGCCGTCCTCCTCGCCAACAATCCCTCTGGCTTCAAGCTCCTCAATTAAGCGTGAGGCTCTGTTGTAGCCAATACGGAACTGTCTTTGAAGCATAGAGGCACTGGCTTTTTCCTTTTGTATAACAAACTCAACAGCTTCCTCAAAAAATTCATCTACTTGGTCGTCCAGCTCCCCTACGGATTTTACGGCGGTGATTTTGTCAATCATTTCCTGGTCGTATTCCTGTGGCTGATTTTGAGTAAGGCAACTTACTATAGCTTCAACCTCCTTATCAGAAATAAACGCCCCTTGAATCCTTATTGGCTTGCTCATTCCTACAGGGAAGAACAGCATGTCACCCTTTCCAAGTAGCTTTTCCGCTCCCGTTGTATCAAGTACAGTCCTAGAGTCGACGCTGGAGGATACAGCAAAGGCAAGACGTGATGGGATATTTGCTTTAATAAGACCGGTTATTACGTCTACCGATGGTCGCTGAGTCGCAATAATAAGATGCAGCCCTGCGGCACGAGCCATTTGAGCTAAGCGGCAGATAGAATCCTCTACCTCGTTTGGTGCCGCCATCATAAGGTCGGCAAGCTCGTCGATTATTATTACAATCTGGGGCAGAAAGTCTGTATCGCCCCGTTCTCTTTTGTATTCGTTGTAACCCATTAGGTCACGCACACTTGCTTCGGCGAAAAGGTTATAGCGAGTTATCATTTCCTTTACAGCCCAGTTTAAGGCACCGGCTGCTTTCTTCGGGTCGGTTACTACAGGTATTAGAAGATGGGGTATTCCATTGTAAATACTAAGCTCAACAACCTTTGGGTCAACCATAAGCAGCTTAACGTCATCGGGTGAAGCTTTGTAAATTATGCTTGTAACAAGCGTATTAACGCAAACGCTCTTACCCGAGCCTGTAGCACCTGCAATAAGCAAGTGGGGCATTCGTGCAATATCCGTAACGATTGTTTTTCCGGCAATATCCTTGCCAAGTCCAAAAGCAAGCTTTGAAGGGAATTTTGTAAACTCTGAATCCTCTAAAACCTCCCTTAGAAAAACAGGTGTAACCTCTTTATTGGGCAGCTCAATACCTACAGCCGCCTTTCCGGGAATAGGCGCTTCTATTCTTATACCTTGCGCCATTAGGTTAAGTGCAAGGTCATCAGCCAAACTGGAAATCTTGCTTATTTTCACCCCAGGCCCAGGAGCAAGCTCATACCGTGTAACAGTTGGGCCTAAACTAACCTCCACAACCTTTGCAGTAACCCCAAAGCTTTTTAAGGTTTCCTCCAGTTTTCTGGAGTTTTCCAAAATCATAGCCCGTGAGGCTGTTGTAGAAATAGGCGGAGGAGTTTTTAATAAATCAATACTTGGGAATATATATTTAGTAGGTTTTTTAACAGGCGTAGGCGGTTGCTCAATTTCCTGCTTTCTAGCCATAGGCTGCTGAAATTCCATTGGTGGCTTAGGTTTAAGCTGAGGTTGAGGATTAGCAAAAGGAGTGGGAGGCTGTTCCTTTAAGAATAGTCTCTTGGTTTCCTCTTTCTCATGAATTTTCTCTTCAATCTCGTCGGCATACCTTTTAACATCTGAATCCACGCCTTCATCTATATCCATATCAAAGGGCGGTTCAAAATCTTGGAAAGCCTGACCAAAGAAATCCTGTTCCGATTCTTCCAGTGAATCCTCTGTCACTTCCTCGTAGTAAGCTGTATCAGATATTTCTGGATTTATACCATAGTCGTTTGTGCTATATCCATCTCGGCGAATCTCTATAGGAGCAAAATCTTCCTCGGACTCATTGGCATATTCAGGCTCGTACGCCGAATCGTAGGCATCGCTACTATCAGCTTCCTCTGAATACCCCTCATAGCCCTCCTCGTAATAACCGTCCTGCTCGTATTCGTCAAAGCTAGAGGTTACAGGATGTACAACTGTGTCCTCTGGATTACGCCTACCCTCTGTTGGGTAAAGTGTAATTATTGGACTGTTTTCCTTAGGCTCCTTGGACTTGCGCCGCTCGGCCAGTGATATTGGTGCTCTTTCAGGCTTCTTCCCTTGTCTTTTTTCAAGGCTCTCCTGTACCAATAAAATTCTTGGCTGTGTATTTTCCTTCTCTCCTAAGACAATAGAATGAGATTGCTTATTAGCATGAGCCTGTTTGTTTTGGGCATGACCTTTTTCAAAGGACAACACGTTGTCAAATGGCAGCTTTGGTTTTTCTATAGGAGGAAGCTTCTTGGCGATATTCTCTTTGAAATCGCCGTCATCGTTTTCTTCATATTCCTCGTCGTAGTCGTCCTCGTAATCTTCCATGTCATCATAGGCTCTAGCCTTTTCTGGGGAGAAGGCCTGCCCCATAAAAGCAACAGCCTTTTGTAAAAGCATAAAAAAAGACCCACCGGTTAGTAATATTGAGAAAATAATTATAAGCGCAACAAGCAGTATGTAGCTCCCGGCCTTTCCCAGCACCTTAAGAAGCATCGTACCAAACACCGCCCCTAAAGCACCACCATTGGAAAGCCCCCCATTTATGTAAGCAGTCTTAACCGACTCCACAAATGGTGTCTTTGCACCGGACACGTACTCAAAGCCCATAATATGCATAAAAGATGCAAGGCATATAAATAATAACACAGCCTTAATGGTTTTACTCTTGGCTAGGCTGGCTTCCTTGTAAAAAAGGGAGTAGGTGCTAATGCCAATAATAAAAAATGGAATTAAATATCCAAAGAATCCAAAAAGCCCCTTTGTCACAGACTCTATCAGCCCACCAACGGCACCTGCACCGATTTTTGTAAACAAGCTTAAAATCATCAGTATAGAAAAAGCTATAAGCCCTATAAACACAGCTTCCATAACCACAGGGGTGGTAGAGCCTTTTTGTTTTTTTAAAGGAACAACCTTTTCTCTATAGGCGGCTTTTCTGCCTCTGGGTTTGCCCCTTTTTGGGCCTCTGCCGCCTGTTGTTTTTCTATTTGATTTTGTAGTAGCCATTTCCCACCTCAAGAAAATCGGCTCTCACCGAATTCCTTTTATTTGCTTAGTGCCGCATATCTCCACCGACACATTAAAAAATACAAAGTGATATTGCATATTATTGAATCATTCACATATTATAACTTATTATTTTGCATAAAACAAGAAATGTTTCAAATTTTCATTACAAACTCTATTGAACCATTCTGTAAATAATTGTATAATGAATTATTAGAGCAGTTCGTAAAATTTAAAAGTATGGAGTTTTGTACGCTGTCTATGATTCTAGGTAGGTGAGATATTTGGCCAGAACCGATATAGCCTTATTTATTGTTTCCCATAACGAAGAGCTTTTTAATGCACTGGGAGGAGTTGCGGAGCTTGATAATTATTTTGGCTCTGTTTTTAAAACCCCAAGTCTTTCGAGCATAGAGGGTAGCCTTAGGCTTTATAAATCCTCTGTAATTCTTTTGGAGGTGGAGTCCCAGGCTAGCTTTGTAATTAATTTCTTGTCAAGCCTAATTGAGAAATATAATCTCCTTGTAATAATCACAGGGGATTCTCTTTCTGCTGCCTCCGCTTTTTTAAAGGGGCGAATAAGAGATTTTGTACAGAAGCCCCGTCACCTTAACCATAGCTTTTCCCTTGTTCCCTTTGTTAATAACATTATAAGCAAATCTACTGCATTCTTTGAAAAGTCTAGGGCTATTTCCTTTAATCAGATGGTTAAAAGCGTTGACACCTCACAAAGAATTATTGCCATAGGTGCTTCAACAGGCGGCCCAGAGGCTCTTGAGAAAATTTTCAAAAGGCTTCCTGCTGAGGTACCTCCTATTCTTGTTGTTCAGCATATGCCCTCCGGGTTTACCAAGTTTTTTGCAGACAGGCTGAACAATCTGTGCAGCATTGAGGTTAGAGAAGCTGCTACAAACGACCTTTTACGAAAGGGCTTAGCACTTATTGCACCTGCGGATTATCATATGGCTCTTATTAAAAAGGAAAACCGGCTTGCGGTAGATTGTTATAAGGGCGAGAAAATTCACGGCGTAATGCCTGCCGCTGATGTGCTCTTTGAGTCGGTGGCTAATATTATGAGGGGCAACAGTGTTGGAGTTATTTTAACAGGCATGGGCAGCGATGGCGCTAAAGGCTTAAAGCTTATGCACAACCAAGGTGCTAAAACCATAGGACAGGACATGGATAGCAGCATTGTTTACGGAATGCCCAAGGTAGCTTACAACCTTGGCGCAGTGGATTACCAATTGGACATTGACAAAATCGCAGGGAAAATATTGGAGCTGTCATAATTCTTCAAATATTTTCTAATCATAAATATATTGTGCAAGGATATTATAACTATATCTTACAAATTTTAATGGGAAGTGACAGCATGAAACAATTTGTTAATCCAAACTCGGCTAAAAAAGGCTCCTTTCGTTTTTTATATATTCTTGCATTAGTTGCTTTTTTAACAGCAACAGGCCCAGCTATGAAAACCTATGAGGCTATTATACCAGAAGCTTCTGCTTTGCCCGTTTTTGCGGAGGTTAGCGCAGATGACGCTTCCCAGACTGCGGATTTTAGCAACGGCGAGCAGGCTGACGCAATCGTAGAGAGTAGCCCACAAGATTTATTAAGGGCTGATACGAAGGTAGTAACTATTAAAAAGGGAGATACCCAGCAGCTCACCGAAAAGCCTACAGAACAAGAGGCTACTGCAAAAGATACAGCCAATGAATCAACCGACCCCGAAGCCACAGAGGCAATTAAGCTGGAGGACGGCGGGGAAACGCTGGTAAAGGATACAGAGGATAAGCAAGGTTTCTTTGACAGGCTGGAGAAATTTCTTTTCCCCAGCCCTATAGAAATAGACTACGAGCTTGTTAAGCCAAATGTGGTTGGGAATGTCATGGTGCTTATGTATCATGGACTTTTGCCCAAAAAACCTCATGCGGACTACATGCGGACGATAAACGACTTTAAATCTGACTTACAAAAGCTTTATGACGGCGGCTACAGGCTTGTATCCTTAAGCGACTTGATAGAGAACAACATAAGCGTTCCGGCCGGTACAACTCCTGTTGTGCTTACCTTCGACGACGGACTTGCTACTGCCTTTTCTCTTGTGGAGAAGGACGGGAAGCTTGTGCCTAAGGAGGATTGTGCCGTTGACATAATTAACAAATTCTCCGAAAACCATAAGGATTTTGGCCGAGCAGGAATATTTTTTGTAAATGGCAACCAAACAGTTTTTAAGGGTGCAGGAACAATTGAGCAGCGCTTTAAGTACCTTGTAGACAACGGCTACGAAATAGGTAATCACACCTTTTCCCACAAGCAGCTTAACAAGCTTAATTCTCAGCAGCTTCAAGCCGAAATAGGCAAGCTGGATTTTCATGTGGACTCATTTTTACCCGGGTATAAAATCAACGCTGTGGCATATCCATACGGCGTAAGACCACGGGACAACCTACTTGGCTATACAATCTCCGGCGAATACGACGGCAGAAAGTACAATTATGCCTTAGGAATAAAGGAAGGACAAACAGGAGCCTCCGCAGCGCCAAACCACAAAAAATTTGACCCGCTTAATTTTCCAAGGGTAAGAGGCTCTGACAACGCCGAAACCGATTTAGGCTGGCAACTTAGATATTTTGAAAAACACCCCGAGCTTAGATATATCTCCGACGGCTTTCCAAACAGAATCTCTGTACCGAAGAAGTACGAGGGTAACGTAAACATGGATTCTATTGGGGATAAGGAGCTTTATGTTTATTAGGCAAGCTAGGGGGGTTGGGGGAGTGCAGCTCCCCCAAATCTTACATACAGGGGAGGCCTTATGTATTACATAGGAATCGACGCTAGCGGCAGCTATTCCAGACTAATCGGAATAAGCCGTGACAAAAAAATTATAGGCAGACACTCCGGCCCCTTAATTAATATACGAAACGGACAGCAGCTTCAAATTAAGGACAGCTTCCGCCGCCTTATACTGGAATTTAACATGCTCTCCAACACAAAACCCCAAGACTGTGTCGGTATCTGCATTGGATTGCAGGGTATTGAGCCTATGGATGACAGTGTTGTTTTTTTAGATGAGGTAGCCAAGGATATTGGTATCCCCGTTGAAATCCGGCTTGCCGACGAGGCGCAAATGATTTTAGCCACTGTAGCAAAAAACGAGCCGGGGGTGGTAATTATCGCTGGGCAAACTTCCGTAGCCTACGCTATTGATAAAAAAGGCCGTGCCCATAAATGCGGCGGCTATGGATTTTTAGTGGACGACGGTGGAACAACCTTTAAAATGGGGTTGGAGGCAATAAAAAAAGCCCTTATGACCACCGACGGCAGGGCAACAAAAACCATAATGACCGATAAAATTAAAGAATTTTACGGCTTGAAAAATATTAAGGACATAGAAGCGGTGTTCAGTGAGTTTGACGTATTTGAAGCTCCAAAGAAAATATCAGAGCTTGCAGTCATCGTAAAAATGGCGGCAATCCAAAACGACAGAGCCGCCATAGAAATAGAGCGCTCCACAGCACAGGAGCTGTATGTCCTTGCCAAAACACTAATAACAAACTACGGTCTCACCAGTAACAAAGTAGCTATCTGCGGCAGTCTCATAACTGTAAACGACCGCATCTCAAAATATCTGGAGGTTCTAGTAAAGGCAGAATTTTCCGGAAACCAGGTAGTCACCATAAAGGAAAAGCTGGAAATGGGAGCAGCCAGCTTGGCTATGCCGGAGTTTGAGACTGTTGCTCCACAATAATAACCAAAAATTATTTAACCTTCCATTAATTACTTGTATAAAATCATTTTCCGATAGTTTAAAATTACTATAAATGATTTTTCATAGTAACGGGAGGTTTTTTTATGTTTACTAATTTAACTGGGGCTAACAAGGCAATAAGCTATCTTGAAGCATATTATAAAGAAATAGCCCCCAGACTTCGCAATATTGATATAATGCTAAAGGAATCTGAGGGCTGTATATCATTGGAGCAAGCTGCACACGCCTTGGATATTTCCGAAAACGAGGTTGAGGAGATTATGGAAGCCGATGGGCTTAAGGTGCTAACGAAAAACACCTTCTTTAACGTTATGAAAAAAGGCTCCAGCGAAATTTGTGAGCTTTTCAGACGTGAAACAGAGTTAAATTCTCCCTACGTCTACACCAAGGAAAATATTTCGTACATATACCAAATCGAACTGGATAAAATCAACACCGCCTGCGAAAATTTAAAAATTAATAAAATTACAGATTATACTCTGCCTATTTTATTTTCTAATATTGTACTATAGGCTAAAATCTTTAGCCTTGTAATTTATATCAGTGATTTTGTAGTCTGCTCCCATATTGATATATAAGGTTGTGGCTTTAAAATTGCACACAGCCATAGAGCTGCCGTATTTATCGCTTATACCCTCAAAAATGTCTTGCTCGCCCAAAAAAGGCCTATCCAAAAAATAGGTCTTTTTTTATGCTTTTTTGTAACTTGGTTCATAAAGAGCGTTTCCCTTCTCGTTATAAATTTTATTGATGTTTGCTAATTGTGGAATAAATATAAAATTTAGGCAACCGCCCCCCACACCAGTATTACGGCGCACAGGAAAAATTTAATCCAAATCGTATAAATTAAT
>CAYWBF010000015.1:0-15921 GCA_964456085.1 uncultured Eubacteriales bacterium | reverse complement strand
ACGTTAACGCAGAAGGTACTACAAGCTGCAAATTCTGGGGACTTGGCTCCGACGGTACAGTAGGCGCTAACAAAAACTCCATCAAAATCATTGGCGACCATACAGACATGTATGCTCAAGCATACTTCTCCTATGACTCCAAGAAATCCGGCGGTATTACCCAATCGCACCTTCGTTTTGGTAAAAAGCCAATCCGCTCTACATATCTTGTTAAGACAGCTGACTTCGTTGCTTGCCACAATTCCTCCTATGTGGACAAATATGATATGGTTTCCGACCTTAAAGACGGCGGCACCTTCCTATTAAACTGCATGTGGAACGAAAGCGAGCTTAACGAGAAGCTTCCTGCTGATATGAAGCGTTACATTGCACAGCACAATATTAATTTCTACACTATAGATGCTACTGCCATCGCCGTTGAGCTTGGCCTTGGCAACAGAACAAACACTGTGCTTCAAGCTGCATTCTTTAAGCTTACAAACATTATTCCTATTGAAGAAGCTGTAGACTACATGAAGAAAGCAATCTACAACTCCTACAGCAAAAAAGGCGATAAGATTGTTAACATGAACTATGCCGCTGTTGACAAAGGTGTTGAGGGTGTTAAGAAGTTTGATGTTCCGGCAGAATGGGCACACGCTACTGATAGCTGCTCAGGCTGCAAGAAGGAAGAACCTGCCTTCATCAAGGACGTTGTTCATGTAATTAATGCACAAAAGGGTGACACTCTTCCTGTTAGCGCATTTAAGGGCAGAGAAGACGGAACCTTCCCACAAGGTACTGCCGCTTATGAAAAAAGAGGTATTGCTACATTTGTGCCTGAATGGATTGTGGAAAACTGCATACAATGTAATCAGTGCTCCTATGTTTGCCCTCATGCTTCTATCAGACCTTTCTTAGCTACAGAAGCCGAAATGGAAAAAGCTCCAGCTATTTACAACGCTAAAAAGGCAATCGGCAAGGGCTTTGAGGAATACCAATACAGAATGCAGGTAGATACACTTGACTGCGCTGGCTGTGGCAACTGTGCACAGGTTTGCCCTGCTAAGGAAAAAGCCTTAGTAATGAAGCCAATAGAATCACAAATGGAACAAATGGATAACTGGGAATATGCTTTAACACTTAGCGTTAAGGAAAACCCATCTAACAAAGAAACAGTTAAGGGCAGTCAGTTTGAGCAGCCACTTCTTGAGTTCTCCGGCGCTTGCGCAGGCTGTGGCGAGACACCTTATGCTAAGCTTGTTACTCAGCTTTACGGCGACAGAATGTACATTGCAAATGCTACAGGCTGTTCCTCCATCTGGGGTGGCTCCGCACCTTCCATGCCTTACACTGTAAATCACAAGGGTCAAGGACCTGCTTGGGCAAACTCTTTATTCGAGGACAATGCCGAATACGGTCTTGGTATGTACCTTGCTGTTAAGCAAATTAGAGAATCCATTAAAGATAAAGCGTTAGAGCTTAAAGAGCTTGCTTCAAAAGAGGACGTTAAGGCTGCTCTTCAAGGCTGGGTTGACGTAATGTACAAGGGCGAGGAATCCAAGGCTGCTTCCGCTAAGCTTGTAGCCGCTCTTGAAGGCTGTGACTGCTGTGGTTGCGACACCAAGGCTGGCGAGCTTAAGAAGGCTATTCTTAACAACAAAGACTTCCTTGTTAAAAAGTCTAACTGGATATTCGGCGGTGACGGCTGGGCTTATGACATCGGCTTCGGCGGCTTAGACCACGTTATTGCTTCCGGCGAGGACGTAAATATCTTAGTATTCGACACAGAGCTTTACTCCAACACTGGCGGTCAAGCTTCCAAGTCTACTCCAACTGGCTCCACAGCTAAGTTTGCTTCCGCTGGTATGAGAACACGCAAGAAAGACCTTGGACTTATTGCTATGAGCTATGGTTATGTTTATGTTGCTTCCATCGCTATGGGTGCTAACCAGAACCAGACAATCAAGGCTATTACCGAGGCAGAGGCTTATCCAGGCCCATCATTAATCATTGCTTATGCTCCATGTATCAACCATGGTATTAAGGGCGGCATGGGCACTACTCAGCTTGAAACAAAGCGTGCCGTTGAAGCAGGTTACTGGAACATGTACAGATACAACCCATTGCTTGAAGCAGAGGGCAAGAATCCGTTTATACTTGAATCCAAAGACCCAACAGCTGACTACAAGGAATTTATTTCCTCCGAGGTTCGCTACTCATCACTTAAGATTGCATTCCCAGAGGTAGCCGACAAGTTATTTGACGCAGCAGCCGAGGATGCTAAGAGAAGATTAGAAACATACAAAAAATTGGCTCAATAGTTTTTTAGCTGATACAGATTTATAAAATAGTGAGTGCTCGGCGAAATTTTTTAACAGGAGCTTTGTCGGGCATATCATAAAAAATGCCGTGCGCTTAAAGCGTCTGCTTCAAGTGCACGGCTATTTTAGGCATTGCCTAATGTAAGGAGCGTTATTAATGAATATTGAAAAAAGAAATATTGGAATGTGCATCGTTTTTTCCTTGCTGACTTGTGGAATTTATTACATTTACTGGTTTTATAAAATTCTTGATGACCTGTACAAAATTAACATGGAAGAAAGCAAAGCCGGAATGGATATACTGTTTTCGATTATTACCTGCGGCATTTACAGCCTATATATACATTACGTTATGGGCAAAAAAATCAACTCTGCCAGAATTAGCAAAGGTCTAACTCCAAAGGACGATGGAGTGCTTTATTTAGTGCTTGCATTTTTTGGCCTAACTATTGTTGCCGCTTGTATCGTTCAGTCCAACTTAAATGATGATTTCGCAAACAGCAGCTACATGTCTATTGAGGACGACAGAAGAAACTAATTTTTCCGTATACAGAGATGTTTTATGAAAATTACTAACGATAAGAAAATAATTTTGTTTTTGATATGCTTGGCAGCCTATTCCCTTATTTCATATTTTATATTTGAGAAGGGTGGCTGCCTTTTGTTTAACATTTTCGGCATCCCATGCCCTTCCTGCGGAATGACCAGAGCATGGCTTTGTTTTTTTTTCGGCGAAATAAAAAAAGCCTTCTACTACCACCCTCTTTTCTTCTTTGCGGCAATAATTCCTATTGCTGCAATTTTTGAAAGAGCACGGCTAAGGCTTCCTACGGCTGTTTATATTTTTATGGCTATGGCTTTGGTTGTGGTTTGGGTAGCTAGAATGGTTTTATACTTTCCCAACGGAGAAGTTATGGTAATTAATAAAAGCGCCTTAATTTTTTGGGTTCTAAATAAAATAAGAATAACCAAATAAAAACAGCCACTCCAAAAATATATTTGGAGTGGCTGTTTCTTAGTTTCTTAGTTTTTTAGTTAATACCATATTTCTTTTTAAATTTCTCAACCCTGCCGCCTTGCTCTAAAAGCAACTTCTGGCTTCCTGTAAAGAAAGGATGACATTTTGAACAAACCTCCACATGGATAGACTCCTTTGTAGAACCTGTTACAAATTCATTACCACAGTTACATTTAACCTTAGCTTGGAAATATTTTGGGTGTATTGCTTCCTTCATTTGTTTCACCTCTTTTAAGACGGGTTCACCGACAGATTTTGCCGTCAGCATAAAATTGCCTAAGCTTTTTGCAGTATATCATAGATAGCTTGGATTAGCAATAATTAATTTATACTAGGGGGTTTGGGGGAGTGTAGCTCCCCCAAGAACTTAATGTAAAATATGCTTATCAATAAGCTGAACCAGATGTGCGATTTCCGGCTTGGAGATTTGAGCTGTTGCTCCAAGGCTTGCGCCTTTTTTACGCATGTCGTCATTTATGAGAGAGGAGAACATAATTACAGGCAGAGGATTAAGCACCTCATCATCACGAATAAGCTTTAATAATCTATGACCGTCAATTTGAGGCATCTCAATATCAGAAATCACACAGCAGGCAAATTCGCTAAGAGGCTTACCAGTTGCCTTAGCCTTCTGCAGCATGTCCCATGCCTCCTGCCCGTTAGAAAAGCAAGTAACATTTACATATCCAGCCTTTTCAAGCGCCTCCAAAATCATCTTTTCAAGCAGCGGCGAATCCTCAACAGTAATAATAGGCTTTAACACCTTGTTTCTATGTCCCATTTTTGTAATTTCGCTAAGCTGAATACCGGAGGCTGGGCTTATATCAACAATAATCTTTTCAAAATCCACAATAGTAATCAGCTTTCCATCAAACCTAGCAATACCGGTGGCGAGTCCTTCCTCACCTCCGTAGATTGCAGCGTCCGGCTTTTCTATGTCCTTCCAAGAAATTCTATGAATGGCTTCAACAGAATGAACATGAAATGCAGAGCTAATTTTGTTGAAGTTAGTAATAATAAGAATATCCCTGTCCTCATTCTCTGACGGAGGAAGTCCCATATAAGAAGCAAGGTCAATAACAGTCATAATTTTATCCCTTGGTTTGAATACGCCTTCTACAAAGGGGTTAGAATTAGGCATAGGGGTTACCTTACTATATTGCATAATTTCAACAACTTTAGCTACGTTAATTCCAAAATGCCTGTCCGCAATTGTAAACTCCATAACTTCAAGCTCATTTGTGCCGCTCTCCAGCAAAATTTCTTTCTTCTTCAAATCGGTCATAGCTAAAAGCCTCCCTCTAAAACTTTTTTTTAATATAACACATAGAATTAAAGTTGTAAAGTACATGAAATTATGCTAAAGTATATTCAAAAATTTATTCAATAATTTGCTCAATTAATATGAAGAAAATAATGAGTTCCTTCATATTAAAATGAAATCTGTCTTGGTTGGAGGTTCTTTATGTGCGGCTTTTGCGGTTTTAGCGGCAACGCCTACGGAGATTCAAATAAAAAAATTATAAATGACATGATAGATAAAATTTCGCATAGAGGCCCTGACAGTATGGGTGTTCACATAGACGACAGTATAAGCCTTGGGTTTAGAAGGCTTAGCTTTATCGACCTTGTTGACGGAACGCAGCCTATGTATAACGAGGACGAGTCCATCGTTATCGTCTTTAACGGAGAAATCTACAACTACAAGCCCCTTAGCCTGGAGCTTCAAAAAAAGGGACATACCTTTAAAACCAAAAGCGATACAGAGGTTTTGATTCACTTATACGAGGAGTATAAGGAGGATATGCTTAAGCATGTAAGGGGTATGTTTGCATTTGTAATATTTGACCTTAAGTCAAAAAACCTTTTTGCCGCAAGAGATTTTTTTGGAATAAAGCCTTTTTACTATTCAGTATTAGAGGACGGCAATATTTTATTCGGCTCAGAAATAAAAAGCTTTCTAGCCTACCCTGCCTTTAAAAAGGAAGTAAATACCCTCGCCCTTGAAAATTATCTAACCTTTCAATACAGCGTTTTGGACGAAACCTTTTTTAAGGGTGTGTTTAAGCTACCTCCAGGGCACTATATGACCTTCAAAGACGGGCAGCTCTCCATTAACAAATATTTTGAGCCAAAATTTGAGCCAAAGGAAATGAGCCTAACAAGTGCTGTAAACGCCATTGATAAGGTGGTTCTGGACAGTATTCAAAAACACAAAATAAGCGATGTGGAGGTCGGCTCTTTCCTATCCAGCGGCGTGGATTCAAGCTATGTAGCCGCTTGCTTTCAAGGTGCAAAAACCTTTACTGTTGGCTTTGACTACGATAATTACAATGAAATCGAGTACGCTAAAACCTTTTCCCAGCATATAGGCATAGAAAATTATAATAAAACAATAACCACCCAAGAATACTGGGACAGCCTTTCAAAGGTTCAGTACCACATGGACGAGCCTTTGGCAGACCCTTCAGCCGTTGCACTTTATTTTGTTTCGCAAGTAGCACGGAAGCACGTTAAGGCGGCAATGTCCGGGGAGGGTGCTGACGAATTTTTCGGTGGCTACAATATTTATAAGGAGCCACTGGATTTAAGAATACTTACCTCCCTTCCTATGTGGTTAAGGCGGCTGCTTGGTGGCGTAGCAGGCAAAATACCATTTGCTATAAAAGGAAAGAATTTTTTTATAAGAGGTTCAAAGACTGTAGAGGAACGGTTCATCGGCAACGCAAATATTTTTTCCAAAAACGAGCGTGAGGAGTTATTAAAATCTCCTACCGGCTCCCCTTCCCCTATGCAGTTAACCTCTAAATATTATGAATATGCAAAAAACTATGATGACATAACCAAAATGCAGCTACTTGACATAAACCTTTGGCTTGTGGGGGATATATTACTTAAGGCTGACAAAATGAGTATGGCCAATTCCCTTGAGGTGCGTGTACCCTTCCTTGACAAGGAGGTATTTAAGGTTGCCTCAAAAATGCCTACCGGCTACAGAGTTAACAAACAGGATACAAAATACGCCTTCCGCTTGGCAGCGAAAAGCCATATGCCTGAAAGCGTAGCAAAAAAGAAAAAGCTGGGCTTCCCCGTCCCCATTAGAATTTGGCTCAAAGAGGACAAATACTACCAAAGGGTAAAGGACGCTTTTCTTTCACCGGCGGCTAAGGAATATTTTAATACTGATAAACTAGTTGGACTGCTTAACGACCATAAAGCTGGCAAAAAGGATAACTCACGCAAAATTTGGACGGTTTATATGTTTTTGGTTTGGTATGAGGAGTTTTTTGGAATAAAATAAAAATACAGCCCTATATATATTTTCTTACAGAGTTTTTGAAAATTAATATAGGGCTGTGCTTTATAAATTAATTTATGAGGTATAAAATGAGCAAATTCATAGTAATTGAAGGCTTAGACGGTAGTGGTAAATCTACGCAGATTAACTTACTAAAAGAATATTTTAAGAATAATAATCTTCCATATAAATTTATTCATTTCCCCAGGCTTAACAATCCTATTATCGGAGAAATGATTTCAAGTTATCTTAGAGGCGAGTTTGGAGATATTGATTCTGTTGACCCATATTTTGTAGCACTTATGTATGCTTTAGATAGAAATAATGCTAAAAACTCTATACAGAAGTGGCTTCAAAGTGGGTATTATGTATTAATTGATAGATATGTATACTCAAATGTTGCATTTCAATGTGCCAAGGTTAATGATGCAGAAAAAAAAGGGCGGCTTAAGGATTGGATAATATCATTAGAATATGAATTCAACTGTATACCTAAACCTGATATTTCTTTTTTTATGTACATGCCATTTGATTTCATTGTTAACACACTAGAAGGCAGTAGAACAGGTGAGGATAGACTATATCTCAAAGGCTCTAAGGATATTCATGAAAGCAGTCTCGTACTACAAAAAAATGTTGAGGCAGAATACCTAAGTATAACCAAAAGCGATGAAGACTTTAAACTTGTGCCATGCTATAACGTTACTAATGAACTACTTAATCCCAAGGATATTAATGCACTGATTATTAATGAGATAAAAAAGTTACTATAAATAGGATACAGAGGGATGAGTAAATGAAAAAGGCTATTATTTGTTTTCCATATGTAGATGCAAAAAAAATACAGTATCCTACAGGTCTTTATAAAATAGCTACATACTGTAAGGATTATTATGAAGTAATTGTACTTGACCAGCGCTTAGACGTTAGCTTAGAAAATGAAATTGAAAAACTTTTAAGCAATTACAATGATATAATATGTATCGGAATCTCTGTAATGACCGGAGAGCAAATAAAGCACGCTATTGATATTTCAAAAAAATTCCATAAGAGAACAAATATTGTTTGGGGTGGATGGCATCCAACTATATTCCCTGCTCAAACAATCAAAAATGATTTTATAGATTACATAATAGGTGGAGAAGGAGAAGAAGCATTTTTAGATTTATTGACTCATTTAGATACAGGAAAAAGCAAAGGTCTGTTTTTGGACAAAGAGAACAATAACATAAGCTTTAACTTTATAACACATTTGAATGATTATGAATATATTGATTTTAATAAATATCCAATTTTATCTGAATACTTTGTTGAAAGAGATGGATTCAAAAGAGCCTTTCCATTAGAAACAAGCAGAGGTTGTTCTCATCGTTGTTATTTTTGCTATAATAGCATTTTCAAAAAAAATTATAGATTTATGACCAGTGGTAATATTATTTCAATAATTAATTATTTACAGACTAATTACCATATTGACGGGATAATATTTCAGGAAGATAATTTTTTTATAAATATAGAACGAGTAAAGGAGATTATTGCATATTTAGGAAAGCTTAATAAAATAGGTTGGAAAGCAAATAGTAGGATTAACTACTTTGAAAAACTAGTTAATGATGCCGAATTTATGCAAAGCTTAATTAACTCAAATTGCAGGGTATTACAATTCGGAATAGAATCCGGATCTCAAGATATAATTAAGCTAATAAATAAAAACATTGACCTGAGCGAAGTTATTCATATTAATAAGCTTTTATCAGAATACCCCATTAACATTAGATATAATTTCATAGTTGGCTTCCCTACAGAAACTCAAGAAAACATCAATGAAACATTTAACTTAATTAATAGGCTAATGTCCGACAATCCAAATGTAGAACCTCCTTTCTTAAATATATATAACCCTTATCCAGGAACACCTCTTTTTAACTTAGCATGTGAATGTGGCTTTAATGCACCAAAAACTCTTGATGAGTGGGCTGAATTTAATTGGAATAAAGTTTCTTTTTCTTGGCTTTCAGATGATACAGTTAAATTAATCGAAGATAAATCTAAAGAATTTTTTAATCAATCTCTGTATTTGAAATAAATACATATAAATTATTTTTTAGGAGTATGACCTTAAGTGAACAAGATTTTAGATTTTATTAATAAAGTATTTTATTACTTAGTAAAAAAAGGGGTCTATTTGTTAACTACCATAATTGTACTGCTTATTGGATACTTGTTTATATTTAATGGCTACACAAGCGAAGATAATTTATTAGGTACTATATATCTTTCAATTGGAACATCTCTTATTGCAGCTGGAATAGTTGCTATTCTTGATATTTGGCGTGAAGCTTTAAAGGATAATATTTTTAAGAAAGTTAAAGCAGTAATAATAAGAGGGGGATTTGACTATGTGTATGAAAAAAGAGACTTAGATAAATATGATGAATTAATAAAAAACGTCCAATCAAATATTGATATTACCGGATATTCACTAAGAGCTTTTTATCAAAGCTATAAAGACATATTAATAAAAAAGCTAAGGAAAATCCACAGCTCATAATTAGAATTTTAGTCGTTGACCCGTACTCTGACTTTTCAATTGATAGAGATAAAATTGAACATAACGGCAAAGTAACTAATTCATTTAAAACTCAGATTGATGACATGGAGTATGGATTTAAAGGTATAGATAATATAAAAATAAAAAAAATCAGTACACCCTTGACTACCATGATATACCGAATAGACGATATTTTGTTTATTGGCCCTCATTTTTATAAAAAATCTAGTAAATCTACTGTAACCTATGAAATAAATAAGCAAGGTTGGATATTCAATGAATATTTAGAGGAGTTCGAAAGACTTTGGAAGGATGCATATTAAGTAATTTTTTTAGCTAATTTCAAAATAAAAACAGGCCATAAGGCCTGTTTTTATTTTAAAAATCTATTGTAACTCTACTACAGAAAAAACTTCCTAATTTTCTATAGCATTTTTCCTTAGTGCATCTGTTACCACGATTAGTTAATTTAAAATCTACTTTATAGTTATTTTAACTAAAAAGATTTGTTTGCCATTTGTCGTTCCTGTGCCTCAATCATCTTCTTTACCATATATCCCCCGACAGAGCCGTTTTGGTACGAAGTTAAATCGCCGTTGTATCCATGCTTTAGTGGCACGCCGATTTCGTTAGCAACCTCATATTTGAATTGCTCAAGCGCTGCTAATGCCTCTGGAACAGCTTTCCTATTTCGTGACGACATTTTCATTCACCTCCCCATACCGAATCTATCATCGTTCATAAAGCTCCTATGTAAAGCAGAAGCTTCATACAGGACTTTTATGAAAGAATAAATCAAATCGGTACACAGTTATTATGTGAGGCAAAGAAAATAATATTCTTGTATTAAATGCCACTTTATTTTGCAGTATTTGCCGCTATCAAGGAAATATCCCAAACAGGACTAAAGGGCGGTGAGTAGCATAAATCCATAAAACCAAACTGTTCAACAGTCATACCTGCCGATATAGCAATAGCAAAATAATTAGCACGGTGAGCCACTACGCCGGCGCCAAAAAGCTGCGCTCCCAAAATTTTTCGGCTGTTTTTTTCATAAACAAGCTTAACCGTAAGCCTTTCCTTTCCATAATAATGTGCACAGCTATTACCTGTAACAACATTAACACTGTAATCAAGCCCAAGTGCCTTCGCTTCGTCCTCCGACAAGCCGACCTTTGCTGCATCTACCTCAAAAAGCTTTAAAGCGGAGCTTCCAATAAGTTTAAAAGGAGCTTTTTCCTTACCAGCTATAACATCTGCAATAATTCTGCCTTGCTTGTTAGCATTTGTCCCAAACGGTGCATAAAGAAGCTGCCCAGACACAAATGACTTCATTATACTGCAATCCCCTGAGGCAAAAATATCAGCAACAGAGGTCTGCATATTTTCGTCTACAACAATGGCTCCGTTATTTGCCTTTTCAATTTCTTCTATAAAATCAGTTTGTGGATTAATACCGGAGCAATTAATTACTATGTGGGCTTCAACGGTTTCGGTTTGCTTCTCGTTTTCTAAGACAGCATGAGTTATTTCATTATTATTAGCAATAAGCTGCGAAACCTTACAGGATGTTCGTACCTCAACTCCGTTTCTTACCAGCTCTGCTGTAAGTGCATCAGAAGCTTCCTTATCCATTGCTGTCAGAATCCTATCCTTTAGTTCCACAACCAAAACCCTTTTGCCATGTTTCTTGCAAGCTTCAGCCATTTCTAACCCAATATAGCCTCCGCCCACAATAAGTACGTTCATATTGCTTTCCTTCTGTAACGCAGTTTTAATCTGCTCCCCGTCGATTAAGTTCCGTACCTCAAATAGATTGGTATATTTTTCATCAAAAGGATAAAACCGTTTCACTGCCCCACCGCTGGCAATTATTAGCTTATCATAGTGCTGCTCAAATTGCTCATAGGTTTTAATATCCAGCACATAGACTGTTTTATTTTTTGTATCAACCTGCTTAACCCAGTGATAAGTTTTGACATTAATGCCGCTATCTTGAAATTCTTTTGCAGTTCTGACAACAAGCTCTCTTGACTCCCTAATCCTGTCCCCAACAAAAAAAGGAATCCCGCAAGCACCATATGAAACCTCTCCTCCTTTCTCAAATACAATAATATCCACCGTATCCTTTAAATTACGCTTAAGCTTGGAAGCGGCAGACATTCCGGCGGCAACACCACCAATAACAACAACCTTCAATTTCAGCCCTCCTTATATAAACAGGCATATGCGCCCAAAAATTAACTAAAGCAAATCAGAAAAAACCTATTTTCCAGAAAAATAAAAAAACAGGAGCTACCGCCCCTGCAAAATGCTACTGACATATTGCTTCATCTCTTGTTTTGAGTGAATTTGATGAGTGCCTTCGATAATAGATTCCTGTGTAGCCCGAGGCATCGTGGCAAATGAGTCAAAGGCTCTACGAGTTTGCGCCAAAGCCATTCCAAAGCCAATAGGAATACCTTCTCCGTTAACGTAATTTTGGGAATCCATATAGAAAAACTCCTTTTGTAGACGATTTTCGTCGGTTAAGACAGCTTTTCTAATATGGTGTGCAAAAAACTTGGAACTATTCAAAAATAACTTGACATCTTTTGACAAATGTGATAAATTTATAAAATGTATCGTCTAATGAACAATTCAAAAAATACTATTTAAATAATAACATATTTTTCTGAAATGTTCAACAATTTTTTTCAAAAAGTTATAAATTTTTTATTTTTATTTAAACAAGGGGTGTTGCATAATGCGAAAAAACAGGATTAGGCCTGTTTCGCTTGGCAGTGGAATACGAATGAGCTATTCAAGAATTGATGAGGTTTTGGAAATGCCAAACCTTATCGAAGTGCAAAAAGACTCATTTAAATGGTTTTTGGATGAAGGCCTTAGGGAGGTATTTCAAGACATTTCACCCATTACTGATTTTAGTGGCAACCTTGTGCTTGAGTTTGTAGATTTTACGCTTGATAAAGAACCGAAGTACACTATTGAGGAGTGCAAGGAGCGTGACGCAACCTACGCTGCCCCTCTGCGTGTAAAATGCCGCCTTCATAATAAAGAGGTTGGCGAAATTAAGGAACAGGAAATTTTTATGGGGGACTTTCCGCTGATGACCGACAACGGAACCTTCATAATAAATGGTGCCGAGCGTGTAATTGTAAGTCAGCTTGTGCGCTCCCCTGGTATTTACTATTCAATCGACCACGATAAGCTCGGTAAGGAGCTTATTAGTGCAACTGTTATCCCAAACAGAGGTGCTTGGCTTGAGTACGAAACGGATTCTAACGATATTTTTTATGTTAGAGTTGACAGAACAAGAAAGGTTCCAGTTACTGTTTTAATAAGAGCCTTGGGTATAGGCACCGACCAAGAGATTTTACGTCTTTTCGGTGAGGAGCCTAAGCTTTTAGCCTCTATCGAAAAAGACGTGAGTAAAACCTACCACGAGGGTCTTATAGAAATCTATAAGAGAGTACGCCCCGGCGAGCCTCCTACTGTAGAAAGCTCCGAATCCCTTTTAAGAAGCATGTTCTTTGATCCAAAGCGTTACGACTTAGCAAGAGTAGGACGCTATAAGTTCAACAAGAAGCTTCAATTCAGAAACAGAATCCGTGGAATGAAGCTTGCTGAAAGCGTTATGGATCCATTAAGTGGAGAAATTATCGCAGAGGAAAACGCAATCCTTAAGCCGGAGCTATGCGACACTATCCAGGATTCCGGCGCTCCTCACGTTACAGTTTGGGTTGGCGACAAAAAAATTAGGATTTTAAGCAATCTTGCCGTTAACATCAACCCATTCATCGCTCAATACGGTCTGGATGCAGAAGGACTTGGAATTAAAGAGAAGGTTTACTTTCCTTATTTAATGGAGCTTCTCCAAAACTGCGAGGACACCCAAAGCTTAGCTACCAGTATTAAAAACAACATGATTAAGCTTGTTCCAAAGCATATTACCTTGGAAGATATTATGGTTTCCATAAACTACGTCTTAAATCTTGACTACCAAGTAGGACATAAGGACGACATCGACCACTTGGGCAACAGAAGAATACGTGCCGTAGGCGAGTTATTGCAAAATCAGTTCAGAATCGGTCTTGCACGTATGGAAAAGGTAGTTAGGGAGCGTATGACCATTCAGGATATGGATATTATTACTCCCCAAGGCTTAATCAATACACGTCCTGTTACAGCTGCTATTAAGGAATTTTTTGGTTCATCACAGCTTTCACAGTTTATGGATCAAACAAACCCCCTTGGCGAGCTTACTCACAAGCGCCGTCTATCTGCTCTCGGCCCTGGTGGTTTATCCAGAGACAGAGCCGGTTTCGAGGTGCGTGACGTTCACAGCTCCCACTACGGCAGAATGTGCCCCATTGAAACACCTGAAGGCCCTAACATTGGTCTTATTAACTCTCTTGCAACCTTTGCTCGTATTAACGAGTACGGTTTTATTGAAGCTCCTTACAGAGTTGTTGATAAATCTAGTGAGATTCCAAAGGTTACCAATGAGTTTATATATGTAACAGCTGACGAGGAAGAAAATTATACTCTCGTTCAAGCAAACGAGCCTTTAGATGATGAAGGCCATTTTATACACAAAAAGGTTTCCGGTCGTTTTAGAGAGGACATCGTTGAGCACGACAGTCACAAGGTAGACCTAATGGACGTTTCTCCAAAGCAGATTGTTTCCGTAGCTACCGCATTGATTCCTTTCCTTGAAAACGACGACGTTACTCGTGCCCTTATGGGCTCCAACATGCAGCGTCAGGCTGTGCCGCTTTTGAGAACCGACTCCCCTATTGTTGGGACAGGCATGGAGTACAAAACTGCAAGAGATTCCGGCGTAACAATGATAGCTACCGATAACGGCATTGTTGAAAGAGTAACCGCAAGAGAAATCATTATAAGAAACGACGACGGAGTAAGAAAAGTCTATAAGCTTATTAAGTTCCTACGCTCCAACCAAGGCACCTGTATTAATCAGCGTCCTATTGTAAGCAAAGGGGACATTATAAAAAAAGGCGACATTATTGCCGATGGCCCTTCCACCGACAATGGCGAGCTTGCTCTTGGCAAAAATCCTCTTATAGGGTTTATGACATGGGAAGGCTACAACTACGAGGACGCTATCCTTCTGTCCGAAAAGCTGGTTGAGGACGACGTTTACACCTCTGTCCACATAGAGGAGTACGAAGCTGAATCCCGTGATACTAAGCTAGGTACAGAGGAAATCACCAGAGATATTCCAAACATTAGCGAGGAAGCACTTAAGGATTTGGACGCTTTTGGTATTATCCGTATAGGTGCCGAGGTTAAGCCAAACGATATTTTAGTTGGTAAGGTTACGCCAAAGGGCGAAACGGAGCTTACAGCTGAGGAGAGACTTCTTAGAGCGATTTTCGGCGAAAAGGCTAGAGAGGTTCGTGATACTTCCCTTCGTGTTCCTCACGGCGAAAGCGGTATAATTGTTGACGTTAAAATATTTTCAAGAGAAAACGGTGACGACCTTCCACCGGGTGTTAACCGTCTTGTTAGAGTATATATTGCTCAAAAACGCAAAATCTCCGTTGGTGACAAGATGGCAGGACGCCACGGAAACAAGGGTGTTATTTCCAGAGTGCTTCCCGTTGAGGATATGCCCTTCCTGCCAAACGGACGTCCCCTTGATATTGTGCTTAATCCGCTGGGCGTTCCCTCTCGTATGAATATCGGGCAGGTTTTAGAGGTTCACCTTGGCCTTGCCGCAAAGGCACTAGGCTGGAAGATTGCTACACCAGTTTTTGACGGTGCAAACGAAATTGACATTATGGATACTCTCGAGCTTGCTAACGACTATGTAAATTACGATTGGGAGCAGTTTGAGGAAAAATGGAAGCCTGTAGTTGATGATTTTATTTTTGAAAGCCTAGAAAAGAACAAAGACCATAGAGAAGAATGGAAAGGCGTACCCATTAGCCGTGACGGAAAAATCAGGCTAAGGGACGGCAGAACGGGCGAATATTTTGACAACTCCGTAACTGTAGGCTATATGCACTACTTGAAGCTTCACCATCTTGTTGATGACAAGATTCATGCCCGTTCTACAGGCCCATACTCCCTTGTTACCCAACAGCCTCTTGGCGGTAAAGCGCAATTCGGCGGACAACGTTTCGGCGAAATGGAGGTTTGGGCGTTGGAGGCTTATGGTGCTGCTTATACCCTACAGGAGATTTTAACAGTAAAATCCGATGATATAGTTGGACGTGTTAAAACCTATGAGGCTATTGTTAAGGGCGAAAATATTCCAAAACCCGGAGTTCCAGAGTCCTTTAAGGTACTCTTGAAGGAGCTTCAAGCGCTTGGCCTTGATATAAGGATACTCCGAGAGGATGCCACTGAGGTTGAAATTAGGGAAAGCATTGACGAGTATGAAGACTTGAACGTTAATATTGAAGGTGCAGAGGAAGATCAGGCCCTTACAGGTAAAAAGCATAAGGCTTATGCTCCACAGGGCGGAAAGCTTGTAGCTTTAGGCGACGACGATGACGACGACGGTGAGGACGATTTGTTTGATGAGGATATGGACAGCGACGAAATGGATTACCACGATTCTGATATAGACGATCTTGATGACTCTAACATACTGGATGACTTGGACGACGATTTCCCCGATGATGACGCTATTGTAATCGACAAGTTAATTCTTGACAGTGACATTTTCAGCGAGTCTCTTTTATGAGATTCTAGATTACACGAAGATTTGGGAATTTTT
>CAYWBF010000014.1:0-15942 GCA_964456085.1 uncultured Eubacteriales bacterium | reverse complement strand
ACGAATATACTTTATTAAGATTAAAGTAAAAGGGGGCTTGCCAAGATGGAACGGGAACATTATAGAAGAAATGTTTCTACAAGAGACTACAGGGCGCAAGGTACAGGTTCGACGGGGACTAAAAGGCGGACAAGATATGGAAACGAAGCCCAAAAGGGCGACTTAAGAGAAAAAATTATTATCCAGCTTTTAATAAGCTCGGTAATTTTTGGGCTGATAATGGTTCTTGCGCTTATTAAAGTATCGCCGATTATAGAACTGCGAGACAGGATAAAGCTTGCCCTTAATGAATCCATGACCATAGAAATGATTAAGGAGCAAGGCTCAAAGGCCATAAGTGGGATAGCCTCCTTAAAGGACAGCGCCCTTACCACTTTTGGTGGAACAAAGGAAGAAGGCGAGGAGGATTTGGCAGAGGACTTTATCACACAGGAGGTAAACACCTCCTTAACACAGTCTATTGACCAAGCCAGCCAACCCTTACAGCCAACCATACAACCAACCCAAGAACCAGTTGAGGCTACAGAAACTGTTAGAATAGACGAGGATATACTGGAAGAAATAATAAACAGAGAAAGCTTTTACGGAAAATAACATAAGGGCGTGCATAGATGGTTAGGTTGAAAAGTATTTTTAGCAAAATTAAAGTTTTGCCGTCATTTATTATATTGGTGTGCCTAATAATTGCTCTAGGTTATATAGAGCAATTTTTTATTACACTTTTGTCGGTCACCCTTCACGAGTGCTGCCATATTTTCACGGCTAGGTTGTTTGGGCTTCGAGTGAAAGCGCTCACCGTTACGCCCTTAGGTCAAATTGCTGAAATAGATGGCATTGACCTTTTGCCCTTGTCTAAAAAATTAATGGTTGCGTTTTCCGGTCCCTTATTAAATTTCGGGCTTTTTCTTATATGCCTTTTGTTTTTACCAAGGCTGGAATATTTTAAAGCTGTAAACTTAGCGTTGTGTATGTTTAATCTTGTACCCTCCCTGCCATTGGACGGAGGGAGGGCCTTACATATTTTGCTTAGCAGGGTGGGGGGTACTATTAATGCGAGCATTTTTTTAAAGAGAATATCTGGGGTGCTTTCGCTTCTTGTAATAGCTGCCGGATTTATGCAGGTGGTGTTGTTCCCATATAATTTAAGCCTTCTATGCCTAGGACTTTTTTTAAAACATGCAAATCAAGCAGAATTTTTAAACACAGTCACTCAGTTTTATAAAATGCTTATGTCAAAGCAAAGCAAGCTGGCCTTGAAAAGATTATTACCTGTTAAATATTACATCGCCGAAGAATCTGCTACTTCAAGAGAGCTTATAAGCAAAATGTCCTACGACAACTATCTAATTTTTAAGGTAATTAAAAAGGAAGGAAAATTTTTAACCCTCAACGAGGAGGAAATTATTAATCATGCCTTGGAAAATGGGTTTAACGCAAGCATTAAAGATTTAGCGCCTTCTCCCATTCTTCCTCCTTAAAGCCTACCATAACACAATCGCCAGTCACTAGAATGGGGCGTTTTACAAGCATACCGTCTGTTGAAAGCAAATTATATTGCTCCTCCTCGGACATTCCGGGTAGCTTTTGGGCAAGCTGCAGCTCCTTATATAAGTTACCGCTTGTGTTGAAAAATCTCTTAATGGGCAAGCCGCTTTTTTTGTGCCACTCCTTTAATTCCTCTAAGGTAGGTTTTTCTTCCTTTATATGTCTGTCTGTATAGTCAATAGATTTTTCGTCAAGCCACGACTTGGCTTTTTTGCAGGTAGTGCATTTTGGATAGTTTATATATAGGTAGCTCAAGGTTTCCTCCTAACAAAGCTGTTTTATATTTATTAGTCTAACTTTTCAATCCACCCGAATTTATCTTCAATAGCACCAGTTTGGATACCTACAATATCGTCATATAGCTTTTTAGCTATTTTTCCGGTCTGACCGCCGTTAATAATCATGTGCTCGTTGTTGTACATTAGCTCGCCAATAGGGGAGATAACAGCAGCAGTACCGGTGCCAAAGGCTTCCTGCAACGTACCGTTTTTGCTTGCGGCCACAATTTCATCTATACTAATCTGTCGCTCGGAAACCTTGTAGCCATCCCAAGTTTTCAAAAGCTTAAGTACGGAATCTCTAGTTATCCCAGGCAAAATACTGCGATTAAGCTCTGGGGTAATGATTTCATTGTCAATCACAAAGAAAACATTCATAGTGCCAACCTCTTCAACATACTTCCTGTGAATACCATCAAGCCAAAGCACTTGGGCATATCCAAGTTTTTTGGCTTTTTCTTGTGCCTTGATACTGGCAGCATAATTGGCAGAAGCCTTTGTAAATCCAAGTCCACCTTGTACAGCACGGACATATTCGTCCTCAACGTAGATTTTTACAGGTGCAAGCCCTTCTTTGTAATAGGAGCCTACAGGGGACAAAATAATAACAAATGCGTAGGTGTCAGAAGGCCGCACCCCTACATGATGGTCTGTTGCAAACACAAAGGGGCGAATATAAAGTGACGTTCCGGGGGAATTAGGCACCCAGTCTCTATCAGTGCCAACAACGGCTTTTAAAGCGGCGACAAAGTCCTCCTCCTTTATGTATGGCATACATAGTCTTTCGTTGGAGCTGTTTAATCTTCTAGCGTTATCCCATGGTCTAAAAAATAAGATTTCCCCTGAATTGCTTCTATACGCCTTAAGCCCTTCAAAAGAAGATTGAGCGTAGTGTAAAACCATAAGGGAAGGATCCAAGGCGATTGGACCGTAGGGAATAACTCTGGCATTGTGCCAGCCCTGCTCCTTAGCATAATCCACTTGAAACATGTGGTCTGTAAAAACATTGCCGAAGGCGAGTGAGCTGTCTGCTGGTTTTGCCTTTGGTGCAGCAGTTTTTGTAATTGTAATTTCCATGATTATTACCTCCTACATATTATTATTAGAATTATTCAAAAATTTAATTTATTTTAACATTCTCATTTTTTTTGTCAAATATTAATGCATTTTTCCAATGAACAATTCAATTATTTATATTGAAATTTGTTTGCCAATGTATTACAATGTGGTAACAAGTGGTAGTTAATGGTAGAGATTTATGAAAAATTCCACAAATTATCAAGCTTTAATTTAGTGCTTTTTACAAATTATTTTTTTGCTATTTTAACATTAAAAAAGGAATTGCTCATAAGATTGGCAATTCCTTTAATTAAAATTTTATAAGATTTACTTATGGGTAAGGGGGTAGGTCATTGTGTTTTTGGGTGAATTTGCACACAGCATTGATTCCAAAGGACGAATTGTACTGCCCTCGAAATTTCGTGAGGCTCTCGGCTCTCGCTTTATTATTACAAAGGGGCTGGATATGTGCCTTTTTGTTTACTCTAGCGAGGAATGGGAAGCGTTTCACGAAAAGGTTAGCAAGCTGCCTGTAACTGATGAAGGGGTTAGACGTTTTGTCCGCTTTTTTTTCGGAGGGGCAGCCGCCTGTGAGCCAGATGCTCAAGGCAGAAACCTTATTCCTCAAAATCTTAGAGATTACTCAGGAATAAAAAAAGATGTGGTTACAATTGGGGTGGCTAACAGAATAGAAATTTGGAGCAAGGAAAACTGGGATAGCTACAACAGCAACACAAATTTCGTAGATGAGACACTCGCAGAAAAAATGGCTCAGTTTGGAATTTAAGGATTGTTCAGAAATAAGTGCCTCTATACATTTTCAGAAACCCACTTGAACCGTGTGGGATTCTAAAAATGTGAGACACTAATTTTGAAACAATCCCATAGAAGGGGGAGCTTATATGAGAGCTGGAAACAGAAGATACACAAGCGGCGCAAATGCCCTTAATTATACTCAAGAATATACCCAGCCAAGGCTTGCGCAGAACGCTGTCACCCGAAAGGTAAGAAAACTAAAAAGCGGAAAGCTGTTTAGGTTTATTAAGGACGAAAAGTCAAACGTTTCTTTCCTTACGATTTTTTCTATAGTATATATTTTTATAGGCATCACCCTAATTATTTTTTCCAACGCCTCTCTTGTGGCTACCCAAAGGACTGTTGCTTCATTACAAAAGGAATTGAAAACGCTGGAGGAGCAAAACGCCGGACTGAAGGCAGAGATTTCCGAAAATTTCAATATTATGGAAATCGAAAACAAGGCAATACTTGTATTAGGCATGAACAAGCCTAAGCCACACCAAGAGGAGCATATCTCCGTACCAAAACAAAGCTATGTCATTAGAAAGAACACAAGGCAAAAAGAGGACAGCCTCTCCTTTGTTGATAATATACTTAGCTTTTTTAACTTACTTCATAAAAGATAAAAGGTTGTGAAGCTAATGCAGAAGGCAAAAAAAGAAAATAAACCCAGAAGAAGGCTTGTAAGCCGAGGAAAGCTCATGTTTTTGGGAATTGCCTTTACCGCAGCCTTAATGGGGCTTGTGGGCAGAATCGGCTTTTTAAAATATGCCTTTGGCGAGGAATATGAGAAAAACGCTATATTGCAGCTTATTAACAATAATAACATTGAGCAGATAATCACCCCAAGGCGTGGGGAGATTTTGGACAGGAATATGCTTAACCTTGGTACAAGCACTTCTGTGTATGATGTTATTTTCGATGTTAGGCTATATGTTCAGGAAAAAGAGGAAAACGAAAAACAAAAGCTAGCAAAGGAAGAAATTTTAACAAAGCTTTCTGAAAAGCTTGATAAGCCATTGGACGAGTTAAAGGCGATGGTTCGGCTAAAACCCGACGGAACCCCCGAGAACGATACCCATTATTATACCATCGAAAAACAAATCTCACGAAAGCTTGCCAAGGAGATAGACAAGGAAAATCTTAAGCATGTGCATCTAATAGAAAAAACAAAGAGAACCTATGTGCACAACAACTTAGCACCGCAGGTTCTGGGGTTTTATCGTGGTGAGTATTGGGGACTGGAAAAGCAGTACAACAAGGAACTAAGCGGAGTAGAGGGACGCTCCTTTAGAAAATATGATAACAGTAACAATGCCAGAACCATAGATATACCGGCAACAGACGGCTACACCCTTATTACAACCATTGACCTAATTATTCAGCAATTTGCCGAAGCGGCAGTTTTAAAGGCCGCAATGGATTATAACCCTCAAAATGCAGCAATAATAGTAATGAACTCTCAAACAGGCGAGGTACTAGCAATGGCACAGTATCCTTCCTTTGACCCAAACTTTCCTTCTAAAATCGAATCAATCAACAGCCCTCAGATAAAGCAGGAGATTGTCCAGCTGGAGCAGAAGGAGCAGTCGGAAAAACTTTTTGAGATTTGGGCAAACTTTAATATTACCAAAACCTTTGAGCCTGGCTCTATATTTAAGCCGGTGACAGTTGCGGCGGCGTTGGAGGAGGGGAAGGTTACACCTCAGTCCACATTTTACTGCGGCGGCGGTCAAAATATTGCAGGTACGAACATTCCATGTTGGTATGTAAAGGGCCATGGCACACAAACGCTTGCTCAGGCATTGTCTAATTCTTGTAACGTTGCTATGTTTGAAATTGTGGCTAAGACAGGGAAGCAAACTTTTTATGACTATCAGAGAAGCTTTGGTTACGGTGAGCTGACAGGGATTGATTTTCCCGGCGAAGTTCATGCAAGGCATTTGATGTATACACCTAGCACACTTAGACCAGTTGAGCTTGCTACAAGCGCTATGGGACAGAGCTTTAACAATACAGCTATACAGGCTATAACAGCTTTTAGTGCTGCAATCAACGGCGGAAATTTAATGAAGCCTTATTTGGTTTCACAGATTATTGACAGCAAGGGTAATGTTGTAAAGGAAACTACTCCCACGCTACAGCGCAAGGTTATTTCAAAAGAAACCTCGAATTTTTTACGCTCTGCGCTGCAAATGGTTGTTTCTCCGACAGGAACAGGCAAAAAGGCTTATATAGAGGGGTACCCCATAGGCGGCAAAACAGGAACCGGCCAGCAAGGTAAGCGCTCCGAAGAAAAGTATACCTTGTCATTTGCTGCTTATTTGCCGGTGGATAATACGGACATAGTGGTTTTGGCTATGATTCATATTCCGGAGAAGTATATTGAAGGAACCACAACCCCATCCTATATGATTAAGGATATGATGCAAAATATAATCAGATACAAAGGCGTGCTGCCCTCCGGAGAAAGCGAGGCTGGACAAGGCGGCGCTGCTGGCGATGAGACAATGCCTTTAGATAATTATGTGGGGCTTAGCATAATTGAAGCTACCCACAAGGTAATTGACAGCAAGCTGGATTTTGACTGTGTAGGCAGCGGAACGGTTGTTGTTAGCCAAACACCTGCGCCAAATACTGAGGTTGTGAAGGGGACCAAGATTTATCTGTACCTTTCAAATCCAGAAAATGTACAAGACCTAGCCCTTGTACCAAATGTCAAGGGGCTTAACGCCAAGGCGGCAGTTGAGGTGCTTACTAACGCTGGCTTTAACCCGATTTTGTTTGAGCAGGAAAAAACCGACTTGGAGCTTATGCAGGAATATCAGACCCTAGCCATGGAGCCTGTAACCTATAACGCAGAGGATAACCAGAGCACAGCAGAAGCTCCGTCACCAACCCAAAGCACAGGCAAGCAGGAGACCACCAATAAGGATAACCCAGAGGACGACTTAAAGAACAAAGCAGTTGTAACCCAAATGCCAAGCTCGGAAATAGAGCTGCAGCAGGGTACAACTATTAAGCTAATAATTAAATAATACGAATAGTAGCTAGCCAAATCTAATAAAATATAAAAAGACGGTTGTGTGCCAAACTATGAAACAAGCTGGATTGTTTCAGTGGCTTAGGCATACCAACAAAAAGATTATATTTTTTTGGGAGAGGCGAAAATGACAAAGCTACCTATTGCATCAAAAAAGAAGCTTTTGTTTATTTTGATAATGGTTCAAGCGGTTTTGCTGCTGCTTAGTCTTAGAGTGCTGTATATACAAACGGTGCAAAGCCAATTTTTACAGGCAAAGGCTTATGAACAGCAAACTAGGGATAGGCTAATCACTCCTAACAGGGGGACTATTTACGACAGAAACATGATAGGCATTGCTAAGACGGAGACAGTTTCCTCTGTATCAGTGATTCGTGCCCAAATAAAGGATAAGGAGGAGGTTGCTCGAATCCTTTCCGAAAAGCTGGAGCTAGACTACGATACCGTTTTGGCTAAGGTAAGCAAGCGTGTTGCCTTGGAGCGAATAAAAACCAAGGTTGACAAGGAAATAGCCATGGATATACAGAAGCTTAACCTGCCGGGAGTAATCATTGATGAGGACATTAAGCGGATTTATCCTTTCAGCACTATGGCTTCTCATGTAATCGGCTTTGTTGGCAAGGATAACCAAGGCATAATCGGACTTGAGGCAATATACGAAAAATATCTTAAGGGACAAAGCGGAAAAATTTTGCAGGAGGCGGATGTTTACGGCAAGGAGCTTATAGGCGGACAGGAGTTTAGACTGGAGCCGGAGCAGGGGAAAAATCTTGTGGTAAGCCTTGACGTGGTTGTTCAGCAGTTTGCCGAGCAGACACTTGCCAAAATTGTAGAGATAAAACAAGCCAAACGGGGCAGTATCATTTTAATGAATCCCCAAAACGGCGAAATATACGCAATGGCAAACAAGCCGGACTTTAATTTAAACGAACCCTTTACAATAAACAACCCGGAGCTTGAAGCACTATGGAGTACATTGTCTGAGGAAACAAAATCCAACGCCTTAAATCAAATGTGGCGTAATTTCAGTATTAACGATACATATGAGCCTGGCTCTACCTTTAAAATAATAACCTCAGTTGCAGGGTTGGAGGATAAGAAGGTAACTACATCTGATACCTTTACATGCAGCGGCTCGGTTACTGTTGGGGGGAGAACTATAAAGTGCTGGCGTTTTCCAAGAAGCCATGGCCATGAGGATTTTGTGGAGGGGGTAAAAAATTCCTGTAACCCAGTTTTTATAGAGGTTGCGGAGCGAGTAGGCAAGGAAACCTTTTATAAGTATTTAAAGGATTTGGGCTTAAACTCAAAAACAGGTATTGACGTTCCCGGTGAGGCCGTTGGTATTATGCACAACCTATCAAAGGTTGGGCCGGTGGAGCTTGCTACAATGTCCTTCGGCCAAAGCTTTCAAATAACACCCTTGCAGCTTTTGCGTGCAACAGCTGCAACGATTAACGGTGGATTTTTAATTACACCGCACTTCGGCACAAAAATTTTAGATGCACAGGGAAATATTGTGGAGGAGATAAAATTTGCAGAGCCTCCTCAAATAATTTCTAAGGAAACGTCTGATATTATGCGTCAGATACTTGAAGCCGTAGTATTCGACGGAACAGGAAACAAAACCTACCTTCCCGGCTATAGGGTTGGTGGGAAAACAGCTACCAGCGAAAAGCTTCCACGGCGAAGCGGAAAATACATAGCCTCCTTTGTGGCATTTGCTCCGGCAGACGACCCACAGGTTTTGGCACTTGTGCTTATTGATGAGCCTCAAGGGGCTTATTATGGTGGTCAAGTAGCTGGGCCTGTAATGAAGGAGCTTTTGCAGTCAGTGCTTCCATATTTGGGAATTAAGCCTGTTTATTCGGAGAAGGAGCTATCCTTGCCCGAGGCGGCTACCTTTACTGTAGGAAATTATATGGGAGTGCCTGTTGGGGAGGCGAAAAAGATTTTAAAGGATTTAGGCATAAATATTGAAATCATTGGGGAGGGAGATATGGTAACAAAGCAGTTCCCATTGCCCAATGAGGTCATTAATAAAGGAAGCAAAGTTATTTTATATGCGAACAATATAGTATCGGAGGAAGAACAGTGAATACCGACCTATTAAAAATTTTAGAAACTGTAGAGCATACCCTCGTTCAAGGATTAGGTAAGGCTAATAAGCATTTGGAAATCAAAAAAATTGTTATCGATTCAAGAAATGTTACTAAAGGCTCAATGTTCGTATGCATAAAGGGTCTTAGAACAGACGGTCACAGCTATATTAAGGTTGCAGAAGAAAACGGTGCAGTAGCCATTGTGGTAGAAGAGGACGTAGTTGCGTCTTCAAAGGACATTGCCATAATTAAGGTAAAGGACACAAGAAAAGCCTTGGCCTTAATGGCAGCCAGCTTTTATGGATATCCAAACCAAAGCTTTAAAATAATAGGGGTAACAGGTACAAACGGAAAAACCTCCACAACCTACTTTATGGAGTCTGTATTAAATGAGCTTAACAGGAAGGTTGGAATTATTGGTACAGTCGAAACAAGAATAGAGCAGGAGCATGTTAAGGTATACTACGCCACCGGTACAACTCCCGATACTGTGGAGCTTTGGCAGATATTTGCCAAGATGCGGGAGGAGAAGGTTACTGATGTGGCTATGGAGGTGTCCTCCCATGCCCTTCAGCTGGAAAAGGTTCACGGTTTAAATTTTGATGTTGCCTTATTTACAAACCTTACCCAAGACCACTTGGATTTTCATGAGGACATGGAAAGCTATAAAAAAGCTAAGGCTAAGCTCTTTACCCAATGCAAGCACGCTATAATCAACGCAGACGACGGTGCAGCCCGGTATATGATTGATAATGCCAAAAATTGTAGCGTTACCACTGTGGGCATCAACAGCTCATGTGACCTAAAGGCAGAAAATATAACATACAGCAGCCAAGGAATAACCTTTGATGTTTTAATAGAAGGAAGCCTAGAGCATTTTAAGCTGCCTATCCCCGGAAAGTTTTCACTTTATAATGCCTTAGGGGTTATTGGTGCAAGTCTTGCGCTTAACATTCCTCTTGAAATAATTAAGAAGGGGCTAAAAAATATTAAGGGTGTGCCCGGAAGAATTCAAAGTATTCCTAATAATAAGGGCTTTAATGTGTTTATTGACTATGCCCATACCCCGGACGGCTTGGAGAATATAATCAGTGCTGTTAAGGAATTTACAATGGGGCGGGTAATAACAGTTTTTGGTTGCGGCGGCGATAGAGATAAAGGTAAGCGCCCCATCATGGGGGATATTGCCGGAAGGCTCTCTGATTTTTGTATAGTTACCTCCGATAATCCAAGGACAGAAAATCCTGCTACTATTATAGAAGAAATAGAAAAAGGCTTGGAGCCTACTGGCTGTAAGTATGAAGCGGTGGTAGACAGGAAGGAAGCCATAAACCTTGCTGTGGCAATGGCTAATAAAGACGACTCTATTATAATTGCGGGCAAAGGACATGAGAATTATCAGATTTTTAAAGAGGCGACAGTTCACTTTGACGACTATGAGGTTGCAGAGGAGGCGCTGGATGCCCTGCAAAATTTTTAATTAGCACAGCGCATATCGGTTGCGAATAAGCGTGACCGATATTATAGATAAAATGGAGAGAGCTTATGGAAGGCTTATATCTAAACGAGATAGCAAGAGCAATTAATGGAACCCTTATAAATTGTACGAACTACGACCTTTCTGTGAAAGGCGTTTCTACGGACTCCCGAGAGGAGCTTATAGGTAAGCTGTTTGTGCCGTTGAAGGGTGAAAGCTTTGACGGCCACTCCTTTATTGAGGAGGCCTTTAAAAAGGGAGCGGTTTGCAGCTTATGTGAGACAGGTGCCTCACAGTCTGCTAACCCCCTTATTCTTGTTGAGTCTACTCACAAGGCATTGAAGGACTTAGCTGAGTATTACAGAGGGCTTTTTAAGGCAAAGGTTATAGCTATTACGGGGAGCGTTGGCAAAACCACTACTAAGGATATGATTGCCAGCGTTCTCTCTCAAAAGTACATCTGCCTTAAAACAGAAGGCAACTTTAATAACGAAATAGGACTGCCCCTTACCATGTTCCGTCTGGAGAAGGAAACAGAGGTGGCTGTTATAGAAATGGGCATGAATAATTTTAATGAGATTCAGGCCCTAAGTAAGATTGCCCGTCCGGATATTGCTATGATTACAAATATCGGATACGCCCACATTGAAAATTTAAAATCCCGAGAAGGAATTTTAAAGGCAAAATGTGAGATATTTGATTTTTTGCGTAGTAATGGGGAAATAATTATAAATGGCGATGACGACATGCTTTCTACCCTAGCATATGAGAGACAGCTTGTATTTGGTTATAAGCTGGCTATGCCACAGGAAAAAGGATATTGGAGACGCTGCAAGGAAAAAAGCGGCTATGATTTTTTTGCCACGGACATTAAGGTTAACAATCTTTCTAATACTCAATGCAAAATACACACAAATAAAGGAGAAGCCTTTGAGGTGACTATTCCCATTCCCGGTATGCATATGGTATATACGGCTTTAGCAGCGACGGCTGTGGGAATGCTTCTTGGTCTGACATGCGATGAAATAAAGGCAGGCATCATGGATTTTCGTCCCTCAAAGAACAGAATGGAAATCGTAAAGCAAAGAAACCTTACAATAATTAACGATGCCTATAATGCCAGCCCAGATTCTATGATGGCTGCCATAAACGTGCTGTCAGAGCAGCAGGGCAGAAAAATTGCCATACTAGGAGATATGAAGGAGCTAGGAAAATTTTCGCAGTCACTTCATTTTGACTTGGGGCGATATATTAAGGATAAGGGGTTGACCTCCGTATATTGTATAGGCTCCCAAGCTTTTTATATTTATAAGGCACTGGAGCAGCCATCTGTCGTATATTATAATGATGAGACAGAATTTTTGGAAGAGCTTCCGAACTTCGCAAGCCTTGGTGACACCACAGTTTTGGTTAAGGCATCACGGGCAATGCGCTTTGAGAAAATTGTTAAGGCAATACAGGAACAAATGGCTAGTGGATTATAAGAGAATTGTCTTATAATCTTGAATCCGCAGATTTTTGCATAAAAGGGAGAAGATAATTTGGAGATTTCATTATATACAAGCGTTTATGCCATTTTAATTGCTTTTACAGCAAATATTATTCTTTGTCCCATAATAATCCCTATGCTTATTAAACTAAAGCTGGGTCAAAACGTTCGACACGACGGGCCTCAGACGCATTTGAAGAAAAGCGGCACCCCATCTATGGGTGGGGTAATGATTTTACTTAGCTTTTTGATTACGTCCTTGTTTTTTGTATATAACAACAACGACGGCATCGCTGTAATCCTTGTTACCCTTGGGTTTGGGCTTGTGGGCTTTGCCGATGACTTTATTAAGGTAGTAAAAAAACGCTCCCTTGGACTGCGAGCCATAGAAAAAATAATTTGTCAGCTTGTAATCACAGGATTTTTTGTTGCGTACTTATTGTTATTTACAGATAATCCGCTGGTGGTTTATATTCCTTTTTCAAAAGGGTCTATGATTTCTCTTGGGGTTTTATTCATTCCCTTTGTTTTTCTTGTAATGCTTGGTACGGTAAACAGCGTAAACCTAACAGATGGACTTGATGGCTTGGCTTCCGGGGTAACTGTTTTGGTGGCTACGTTTTTTCTGTTTGCGTCTCTTGGGCAGGGCAATGGAACGTTGCCTGTGGTTGGTGCGGCTGTAGGCAGCTTGCTTGGGTTTTTACTTTTTAATTCCTATCCTGCTAGGGTTTTTATGGGTGATACAGGCTCTCTTGCTTTGGGCGGCTTTATCGCTTCTGTGGCAATGATACTTAAAATGCCTTTGTTTATCCCTATTGTTGGGATGATTTATTTTATAGAGGCTTTGTCTGTTATGATTCAAGTAGGCTACTTTAAGCTTACAAAGCAGAGATTTTTCAAGATGGCTCCCATACACCACAGCTTTGAGCTAAGTGGCTGGTCGGAGACTAAAATTGTAACACTTTTTTATGTGGTTACAGCTGTTGTATGTTTAATTGGCTTCTTAGCGGGCAAATTTATTTTTTAGGCAGGTGATTTAATGGACTTTATAAATAAGAAGGTTTTGGTTTGCGGAATGGCTAAAAGTGGCATTACTGCCGCAAAGCTGCTTCACGAACTTGGGGCTGTGGTTACTGTTACGGATATTAAACCCCTTGAGGCTTTTAAGGGGGCGCTTTCCCAGCTGGAGCAGCTTAATATAAAATTTGCGCTTGGGGGAAGTCCGGATACGTTGGTTAAGGAGCAGGATCTGCTGGTAATTAGCCCCGGGGTGCCTATAGATGTTCCTTTTTTAAATTTGGCAAGAAGCCTTGGGATTCCCATTTGGGGAGAGGTAGAGCTGGCTTACTCCTTAAGCAAAGCCCCTGTATACGCAATAACAGGTACAAACGGAAAAACCACTACAACTGCCCTTACAGGACAGATTTTTTTTAGCCATAACAAGGAAACTAAGGTTGTGGGGAACATAGGTGTACCATTTTGCAGCAAGGTTCAGGAAACGCCGGAGGAAGGCTGCTTCGTTGTGGAAATCAGCAGCTTTCAGCTTGAAAGCATCGTCAGCTTTAAGCCAAAGGTTGCCGCTGTGCTAAATATTACCCCCGACCATATAAACAGGCACTACACCTTAGAAAATTATATTGCAATGAAAGAGCGGATTTTTGAAAACCAAGATGAGACTGATTATTTGGTTTTGAATTATGACTGTGGCTATTGCAGAGATATGGCTAAGAGGGCTAAGGCTAGGGTTATTTTTTTCAGTGTTCAGTCCTTGCTTATTGAAGGGGTTTACGTTAAGGGCGAAAAAATTGTAGCTAACATTAACGGAACTACCGAGGAAATCATCAACGTAAACGAGCTTCAAATTTTAGGGGAGCATAACGTGGAAAATGCTTTGGCTGCTGTGGCTATTTCCATATGCGGCGGTGTGCCTGTGGAAATTATTAGACAAGAGCTTCGAGCATTTAAAGGGGTGGAGCATAGAATTGAGTATGTTACCACAATTAATGATGTTGATTTTTATAATGACTCCAAGGCTACTAACGTTGATGCCGCACTAAAAGCCTTATATGCTATGAAACGGCCTATAGTGCTTATTGCAGGTGGAAGGGATAAGGATTTGGATTTTGCGCCGCTGATTAAGCTTGCCAAGGAAAAGGTCAGACATATTGTGCTCATTGGAGAAGCGGCGAACAAAATTGAAGATGTATGTAAGGCTTACGGCTTTGACAGCTATGAGAGGGCAAACTCCCTTAGGTCTGCTGTTGAGCTTGCTTTGGCCAAATCGGAGCAGGGAGAATGTGTTCTCTTAGCACCGGCTTGTGCAAGCTTTGATATGTTTGACAGCTACGAGCAGAGGGGAAATATGTTTAAGGCATTTGTACATGAGCTTTCGGAAGGTAAGTGATGGTTTTGAGAGATGCAGCTTTACCACAGAGAAATCAACGCTCCTTAACAAGAAAAAAGGACACCTCCGCCACAGCTACGGTGCCCATAATTAATATTGGCAGTATGGACTACACCATTCTGCTTGTAGTCATACTGCTTACACTTACAGGTATTGTTATGGTTTTCAGCGCCAGCTACCTTGAGGTTAAGGACGACATGTTTTACTATTTTAAAAAACAGTGTATATACGCAGTTATTGGATTTTGCTCCATGATATTTATGTCCAGCTTTAATTATAATTTGACTAAGCGGTTTGTAGTTCCTCTATATATTTTCTGTAATGCTTTGCTGATTGCCGTTAAAATTATCGGTTTTGAGGAAGGCGGTGCCGTTAGGTGGATAAAGATTCCTGTGCTTAACATTCAATTCCAGCCTTCTGAGGTAGCTAAAATCGGTATAATTCTTCTTATATCCTTAGTTATTTCAAGCAATAAGAAGATTTTACATACATGGAGCGGATTTATATTTTGCAGCGGGCTTGTGGGCTTATCTGCCGGACTGGTTTTTCTTGGAGGACTTAGTACGGCGTTGATTGTTGGTGTTATTGGCATGGGGATTATTTTTGTAGCAAGCCCCCATATTTTAAGGTTTGTTGTTTTAGGGGTATCAGGCATTGGGTTGCTGGTGTCTTATCTTGCAATTTTTGCGTCAGAGGACAGCTTTAGGCTTGGAAGGTTTTATTCTTGGCTTAATCCCTTTGAGGATACAAGTGGCAAGGGGTATCAAGTGCTTCAATCCTTATTTGCTATAGCCTCCGGAGGTTTATTTGGTCTTGGAATAGGTGCCAGCCGCCAAAAAACCTTTATCCCTGTTGTACATAATGATATTATTTTCTCCATAATTTGTGAGGAGCTTGGCTTTGTAGGGGCGTTTATTGTGCTACTGCTCTTTGGGGTGCTTATATGGAGAGGTATAAAAATCGCAATTAACGCACCAGACGATTACGGCGCATTAATTGCTACTGGCATAGTGATTATGATTGCCGCACAGGTTATAATTAACGTGTCCGTTGTTACAAATACTATTCCGAATACAGGTGTTACCATTCCTTTTATATCTTCTGGGGGTACTTCACTTATTGTTTCTATGTTTTTGATGGGGATATTGCTTAATATTTCTCGGTATTCTAAGGATAGAGTTTAGATTTACAAAATTAAAATAACCGCTCACCTTAAAGATGGGCGGTTATTTTTTTGTAATACTGAATTTTAATCAAAATCCTTAACTATGCAAATAGCAAAAAATTTAGTATAATGAGTTATTAAAATAATAATGCAAAATAAAGGAAGATTAATTATGAGATTTGTACTGGATACCCATAGCCATACATTGGCCAGTGGTCATGCCTATTCTACTATGAGGGAGTATGCTGCGGAGGCTAAGCTAAAGGGGCTGGAGCTTATTGCTATTACCGACCATGCACCTACAATGCCAGGCTCTGTCACTATTTCCTACTTTAGAAACCAAAAGATTTTTCCAAAGGAAATAGATGGGGTTAGGATTATGTCGGGGGTAGAGCTTAATATTATGGATAGAGAGGGCAGTGTGGATTTGCCGGCTGACGCATTGGAGCATCTTGATGTGGTAATCGCAAGCCTTCACCCACCTATTATGGCTCCTGCTGATATAGAGGACAATACTGATTCTCTGCTAAATGTTATGGAAAACCCATATGTAAATATTTTAGGGCACCTAGGCGACCCAAG
>CAYWBF010000013.1:0-15991 GCA_964456085.1 uncultured Eubacteriales bacterium | reverse complement strand
CCAATGTATTACGGTTTGACGGACAGTCAGCTTGAATACGTTATAGGAAAAATAAAAAATTTTTTCAAGGAGGCTTAATATGGAGGCTTTAAAGCTTAAGCCTATATTTAAGGAGCTTATTTGGGGAGGCACAAGTCTGAAAACTCTCCTCGGTATGGATTTGCCCGGCGACCGTGTCGGGGAAAGCTGGAACGTAACCTTTATGGATGGGAATATCAGCGAAATAGAGGGGGGAACTCTTTCAGGCAAAAGCCTAGAGGAGGTTATTGACTATGACAGGGAAGGATATTTAGGAAAAAATCTTTGCAGCGAAAAACATTTTCCTTTGCTGGTGAAGCTTATTTCTGCAAAGGACAAGCTGTCTGTACAGGTTCACCCAGACGATGAATATGCCCAGAGGGTAGAAGGTAAGCCATTTGGCAAGGCGGAGTGCTGGTATATTATTGATTGCCCTGAAAACAGCAGCTTGATTATTGGCCTAAAGGACAACGTAACAAAGGCGGATTTTGTAAAGGCACTTAAAGAAAACAATCCGGAAGCCTGCTTATATCGCCTGCCAATAAAAAAGGGTGATTGTATAAATATAGAAGCCGGACTTATTCATGCTATTACTGAAGATGTAGTTTTGGCTGAGGTTCAGCAAAACTCTAATATAACCTACAGGGTGTACGACTATAACAGAGTGGACCAGAGCGGACAAAAAAGAGAGCTGCATCTGGAAAAAAGCCTTGAGGTAATAGATTTTGAAGGCAAAATAAAAAAAGCCCCATCAAAGGGCGTAACCATAAAAGATGGGGACAACACCATAACCTATTTCATAGCCAACAAAAATTTCACCTTACTTGAATACAACGTAGAAGCCAGTATCACCGAAAAATCTGATGAGGATAAATTTTATATATTTACTTGTCTTTCGGGAGACTGTGAGCTTCTGGGAAGGGATTTTGTCCTAAAGCTTAAACAGGGGGATTCTGTATTTATTCCGGCAGCACTTGGTGCGTATGAAATAAAGGGTCGCTGTCAACTGTTGAAATGCTTTGTGCCTAACGTTTTAGAGGATTTTGTTGAGCCGCTAATAAAAAAAGGCTTTTCCAAAGAGGAAATTTATAATAATTGCTCTGTAAGTGAGTAAAATAAATGTATATTAACGTGAATTGACGAAGTCCAGTAAGCCGCTTTAGTAGCTTAAGTTACAAAGCAATTTTCACGTTTTGGTCGACTAAATTGCGGTTTTTGCAATTTCGCCGAACTCACATTATTTATTTTTAGGAGCTGGCAAGTATGAAAGAGTTTGTTTCATTTATGGTTGAATTAGTAAAGGATGCGCTTGCAGATGACCTTATTTCCTTATCCAGCGAGCTTACATACAAGCTCCTACTTGCTTTGTTCCCGTTTATTATATTTTTGATGAGCATAATCGGCTATATGGATTTGAAAATCGACCCACTTCTCTATCAACTGTCCATGGCAATCCCGAAGGACGCATTTCAAATCATACTAACCTTTTTCAACGAGGTAGTTTACACAAGACGGGCTAGTCTTTTATCGGGCAGCCTTTTAATATCCATAGTCAGCGCCTCATCGGGGTTTAATGCCGTTATTAACGGTATAAACAAAACCTACGGAGAGCGTGACACAAGAAAATTTTTGGAAAGACGGTTCATAAGCGTTTGCTTGGTTTTTGTGTTTGCGCTTTCCTGTATTATTAACCTAGTGCTTTTGGTTTTCGGGGACAATATTACAGATTTTATTGCAAGGATTTTCTATTTGTCCAGAGATTTACGGTATTTCCTTGGATACCTTATTATTCTTTCCTGTTCGGCGCTGCTGCTTTTTACAGTTATGATTATTTATAAGTACTCCTTAAACAGGAAAATTACCTTTAGGAAAATTTTTCCGGGGGCGTTAACTACAGTTATCCTATGGGCGGTGACCTCGAAAATTTTTAATTTTTATATTACAAATTTTGCCAGATACTCAATAGTCTACGGCAGTATAGGCAGTATTTTTATTTTAATGCTTTGGCTTAATTTGGTTTCGTTACTGTTACTGTTAGGCAGCGAGGTAAATGCGCTTTTGGAGAAGAATACTAGGGGGCTTGGGGGAGTGTAGCTCCCTCGAGACTAAATACGGTTTTAGCAGGAGTTTGCTTCTGAAAAATATTTTCTGAACAATAAAAAGGTTGATTGAAGCATAACACCTCAATCAACCTTCTTTTTTTATAAGAATAAATTTTTAGATACCATCATTATAAAGTGTCACCTTGTATTGAAAGCTGTCTCCTCTTGCAATACTTAAGGTATATTCAATAATCGCGTCTTCCTCATGAGTAAACCGTTCTATTCTTAAAGCAGGGGAACCTTCTTGCATAGACAAATAACAGCTTTCCAGCTCGCTCACTAGCACAGGCACAAAGGTTTCTTCTGCCTTAATCATTTTGGCAGAGTATTTATTACGCAAAATTTCATACAAGGCGTTTTTTTCTAATTCTTCCTTGCTAAGCTCCTTAAACCGTGCAAAGGGCAAATAAGTGACCTCATAAATCATTGGCACATCATCTGCTAAACGCAGCCTTGTGAGCATGTAAACGGAATCCCCCAAGGGTATATTTAGATTTTTTGCAATTTTTTCTGTAGAATGTATAAGCTCAAACCCCATAATTTGTGAGGTAGGTGTTTTACCCAGTTTTTTCATCTCATCTGTAAAGGAATAGAAACGGATTAGCTCCTGAGGCAATCTTTTGTGTAGCACAAAATTTCCCTTGCCATGGAGCTTCTCTATATATTTTTGGTTTTGCAACGATTCTAAGGCCTGCCGCACTGTTGTTCTGCTCACGCCGTAGGTAAGGCAAATTTCTCTTTCTGAGGGGAGCTTTCTGCCAGGCTCCAGCTTTTCTTCCATTAGCTTTTTTAGAATGCCAACCAGTTGTACATGTCTAGGAACTTTGGATTTTTTTATTATTTCGTCCAAAGACAATCTCCCCCTAAAATTATAAAAGCCTTAAGGTATAATACCTTGGGGGAGCTGCACTCCCCCAAATCTTCTAGCGTTGCCCTTCTCTTTTTTTCAATTCCTCAAAAATATCTTCCCATTTAACCCCTAGCTGTACAAGTAGCACTGTCAGATGATACATAAGGTCGGCTGTTTCGTAGGTTACCTCCTGTGGGCTTAAGTTTTTTGAGCCGATAATTACCTCCGATGTTTCCTCGCCCACCTTTTTTAGAATTTTATCCAGACCCTTATCAAAAAGGTAGTTTGTGTAGGAACCTTCCTTTGGATTGTTTTTTCTGTCACTTATTAAATTGTGTAGCTGAACCAAGGTGTTAGGCTCAGCTCGTTTTTCAACGCCCTCGTCATAGGCAGTATTAAAAAAGCAGGTTTTATTTCCTGTATGGCAAGCTACGCCCTCCTGCTCAACCAAAAGCAACACCGTGTCGCAATCACAATCATAAAAAATCCCCTTAACATTTTGAAAATGCCCCGAGGTTTCACCTTTTAGCCAAAGCTGGCGACGGCTTCTGCTAAAGTAGTGGGCCTTTTTTGTTTCGAGGGTTTTGTCCAGAGCCTCTTGGTTCATATATGCAAGCATCAGCACCTCTTTTGTTAAGTAGTCCTGTGCGATTGCGGGTACAAGTCCGTGACTGTTAAATTTTACGTTCATGGGTTTTACCTCGTTTACTTAATTATTTTGGAATAAACTTATAGCTTCTTTTAAATTAATAGCATTTTCATACAACGCTCTGCCAATAATTGCTCCACTTGCCTTAATTTCATTTATTGCCTCCAAATCCTTAAGTGTGGTAACACCACCGGAGGCTATTATGTTCAACGGTGATGAGGCTTTCACTATCTCCCTTGTGGATTCAAGGCTCGGCCCTTGAAGCATACCGTCCTTGGCAATATCCGTGTAAATAATTGTTTCAACCCCAAGGTCTTTCATTTCAAGGCAAAGCTCCAGCGCACTTGTACTGCTTACCGTCTGCCAGCCCTCTAAGGCTACCTGTCCGTTTTTAGCGTCAATGCCTACAGCTATTTTATTTCCGCCGTATTTGCTAACAGCTTCCTTTACTAATGCCTTGTTGCTTACTGCTACAGTTCCCAAAATAACCCTTGATACACCCATAGCAAGCTTTTTTTCTATATCAGCAATAGTTCTTATGCCCCCTCCAACTTGGATGGGAATATTAATATTGCTTAGTATTTCTGAAATTACGTTATCGTTATAGCCGCTGCCCAGCCTTGCACCGTCAAGGTCAACTATATGGAGATAAGTTGCTCCCATATCCTCAAACCTTTTGGCGGCTATGTAAGGCTTTTGCTCAAAGACGGTGGTTTTGCTGAAATCGCCTTGCAAAAGCCTTACGCAGCTTCCATCCTTAATATCTATGGCAGGGTAAATTTGCATGAATAAGCCTCCTTTGAAATAACGGGCTACAGAACGCCCTTTGTGGACATAACCCCCGTAAGGCTGGGGTCAATAGCCACAGCCGCCCTTAAGGCTCTGCCGAAGGCCTTAAACATGGCCTCACATATATGATGATTATTTTTTCCTTCAAGTACCCTCATGTGTAGAGTTATTTTTGCGTTAAAAGCCAGCGCTCTGAAAAATTCCTCCACCATTTCCGTGTCAAAATCCCCGATTTTCGGCGTAGAGAAGGGTGAATCCAGCTTGAGAAAGGGTCTGCCGGAAATATCCACCACGCATAGGGCGAGTGCCTCGTCCATAGGAACATAGGCAGAGCCATATCGGCAGATGCCCTTTTTGTCCCCAACAGCCTCAAACAAAGCTGTGCCCAAGGCAATCCCTACGTCCTCAACAGTGTGGTGGCAGTCAACCTCCACATCTCCCTTTGCCAAAACCTTCAAGTCCAAAAAACCATGCTTGCAAATTTGCGTAAGCATATGGTCAAAAAAACCTACCCCCGTAGAAATTTCCTCAATGCCTTTTCCGTCAAGGTTAAGGCTGATTTCAATTTGTGTTTCATTAGTGCTGCGTTTTACAACCGAAGTCCTCTCCATGGGTCGAATCCCTCCTAATCCTAACGGCATTTGCATGGGCATCAAGCCCCTCGGCATTTGCAAAATCAATTATATCATCAGCCATGGTCATAAGCTTGCTTCTTTCAAAGGAAAGAATACTTGTCTTTTTTACGAAATCGTCCACACTAAGGGCAGAAAAGTGCTTTGCAGAGCCGTTTGTAGGTAAAACATGGTTTGGCCCTGCAAAATAATCCCCCACAGGCTCAGGAGCAAAGTGCCCAAGGAAAACTGCTCCGGCGTTTTTTATTTGGGTGAGAGTAAGAAACGGCTCCTTAACACACAGCTCCAAATGCTCCGGCGCAAATTCGTTTGAAAGACTACAGGCATTTTCCAGTGAATCCACCACAATTATTGCTCCGAAATCCTTTAGGGAGGAAGTAATAATATCCTTTCGGCTTAAAACGCTTGTCTGGCTACTAACATGTTTTTTTACTTCCTCGGCTAAATCCATACTTGTAGTAATAAGAACGGAGGACGCTAGAGTGTCATGCTCCGCCTGTGATAAAAGGTCGGCTGCTACAAAAGAAGGGTTCGCTGTGTGGTCGGCTACAATTAAAATTTCCGAAGGCCCAGCCACAGAATCTATGCCCACCGTACCAAAAACAGATTTTTTGGCAAGAGCTACATAAATATTTCCAGGGCCTACAATTTTATTTACCTTTTTAATGCTCTCCGTTCCGTATGCCATAGCCGCTATAGCCTGCGCACCACCAACCCTATAGGCTTCCGTAACTCCAGCTTCCTTTGCTGCAACTAAGGTAAGAGGAAAAACTTTTCCATCACTGTTGCATGGAGTTACCATTACAATCTCCGATACCCCTGCAACCTTCGCCGGTAAAACGTTCATTAAGACAGAGGAAGGATAAAAAGCAGTCCCACCGGGAACGTATACCCCAACACGCTCTATAGGCGTGACCATTTGTCCAAGAATCTCCCCGGGGTTTGTAGGGCAAAACCAGCTATTCTGCCGCTGCTTCTGGTGAAAGTCAGTAATCCTTTGTGCGGCACGTCTAATTATCTCCAAAAGCTTTAAATCAACCTGACTATACGCTTCTTCAATTTCCGCTTCTGTTATTTTTACGGTATTCCCGTCCAAATCTGCGCCGTCAAATTTTTTTGTATAATAAAACAGCCCTTGGTCGCCTTTTTCCTTCACCGCCTTAAGTATTTCGTCTACGGCATACTGAGCCGGGCTAAGGTCAAGCTCTCTGCGAGCCAGAAGTTTTTTTATTTCGGCTCTGTCCGATTCCTTTGAGTAGCTAAGAATTTTAATCATGGCGTTCCAGCTCCCTTTTAATTCTGTTGGTAATGTCTGCTATTCGTTGGTGCTTAATTTTCATGCTTACTCTGTTTACAATCATTCTGGCGGATATATCGCAAATCTCCTCAAAAACAACAAGCCCGTTTTCTTTAAGAGTAGCGCCGGTTTCTACAATATCAACAATACAGTCAGAAAGTCCCACAATAGGGGCAAGCTCCACAGAGCCGTTAAGCTTAATAATCTCCACCGTCTTGTGCATAACGTTTTTAAAATAGTCCGTGGCAATAGCAGGATATTTCGTGGCTATACGAATTTGGTTGGAATTATGTACCCCTTGAAAATCCTTGCCTGCGGCAACAATAACCTTACATTTTCCAAAGCCCAAGTCCAAAAGCTCATAAACGCTGCGCTTCTCCTCCAAAATGGTGTCTTTGCCCACTATGCCTATATCTGCGGCGGCGTACTCCACGTAGGTAGGAATATCCGAGGCTTTGGCAAGAAAAAATTTAAGCTTAAGCTCCTCATTAACAAATATTAGCTTTCTGGATTTTTCCTTCATCTCTTGGCAGGTGATACCTATTTTTTCAAAAAGCTCCATAGTTGTATTGGCTAAGCGTCCCTTAGCCAGAGCAAATGTTATAAATTCCACCTTATCACCTTCCTTTTTTAAGCAGCTCTGAAACTGTTGTCTGACTTGAAGTGTCGTCCTCTATATTAATTACCTGTACACGTTCCTCGTCCTCAAAAAATAAAATGCCGCCCATTTCCTTTGCTTTAGCGTAAGTTATGTTTTCTTCAAGGTTGTGGGAGAAGCTATTTTCTATAAAAAGCCCTTGCCCACGCAAAAAGTCTGCGGATTCAAGTGCTGTTTTTCTGCCGTTTTTTGTGTAAGCCAAAAGGGTTTCGGCTTTTTTGAGTGGCAGGTTGACACCTTGAGCAGAAAGAGAAGCCAAAAGCTCGCTTACCTTAATGGCAAAGCCTACAGAGGGAAGCGGCTTTCCGAAATAGGAAAGCAAATTATCATAACGTCCCCCACCCAGCAGGCTTTCTCCTGCTCCGTAGGCGTAGCCACGGAAAATCAACCCCGTATAATAATTGATTTGCCCAAGCATACTTAAATCAAAGGAAATATGCTTCGCCACCCCATAGTCCTGCAATATTTCATAAAGCCCCATGAGCCATTCCAAGGCGGCTATTGATTTTTTATTATTTGTTAGGCTTCTTGCTTTGTCAATAATCTCTGTGCCCCCAATAAACATAGGAAGCTCACTCAAAATTTCCTTAACACCCACGGGCAGAGGATTTTTTTCAGCAAGGGCTGTAATTAAGGTAAATTCCTTAGCAGCCACAGCCTCCTTAACGATATTTTCATCAAGAAGCCCTTGGGCTTCCTCCAATATACCGTTTAAAAAATCAATATGCCCCAAATCAATTTGAAAATTGTCAAGCCCCACGGCAAGTAATGCATTCACTGCTAATGCTACAACCTCTGCGTCAGCCTCCATTTCCTTAGAGCCGATTAGCTCCACTCCAACCTGAGGAAGCTCCCGCTGCTTGCCTTGATACTCGGAATTATGACGGAAGGCGTTTTCTGCATAACAAAACCGCCTTGGAGGGTTATCAAGGCAGTAATGGGAGGCGGCTACACGGCCAATGCTTGGGGTCATATCGGGGCGAAGTGTTAGAATATCCCCATTTCTGTCAATTAGCTTAAACATTCTGTTTTGGTGAATGGTGCCCGAGCCTTCAAAAACCTCTGCATATTCAATGGTAGGGGTTTTAATTTGCATGTAGCCATATCGATGAAACAGCTCTAATATTTTGGCCTCTGCTTCATTTTTAAAATACAACTCGGCTTCCAAATAATCCTTCACACCGTCTGGCGTAAATAGCTTGTTTTTCATTTATACTCTATCCTTTTAATTTTTATTTATATAATAAATCCTGGGCATAGGCTATAAGCGCCTCTCCCTCTAAGTCTGAGGCTATGTCCGGCTCAATGCCTTTTTTATGGATTGTACCTCCGGAGGGTGTCTCCACAGTCAGCACAGTTGCCTTCACAGCATAGCCCTTTGTTAAAGGCACCGTAACCTGCCCAATACCTTTGCCAAAGGTCTTTTTGCCTAAGAGAACCAGCTCGGTTTCTCCAAGATTTTCTTTTAAGGCCATAATAAGTCCCTCGGCGGCACTGGCTGTTTCTTCATCTTGAAGAATAATTATTTTTTCAAAGGCAAAGAATTTGCTGTTTTTTGTTTTCTCTACTCTAGTAAAAAAAGGCAGCCTTGTTGTTTCGTAGCCTACTGTAAGATTTTTGTCGAGAAACAGCTCGGAAATTTTATAGTAGTCATAAATAAAACCCCCGTAGTTTCCTCGCAGGTCAAAAACCAAATATTTATAAGGCTTAAGCTTTGCCTTGTTGTCTAAAACAAATTTCCTTGTGTACTTTGATATGTTGGGGATTCGCAAATATACAGCGTCCTCAGTTAGCTGCCGTATTTCCTCAAGATTTAAGGCATCAGATTTTTCTGATTCCTTAATGTATTTGTAGTATTGAGGGGTAAACAAATAGGTGTAGTCGTCTCCGTTAAGGGAGCGGATTTTTTCTGTTACAGCCGCAATTACAATTTGGTCAAAATTTTTATAGTACCCTTTAAAATTCTCCTCACCAACAGACTGCTTGTATAATGCGTCTAAGGTATCGGTATAAACATAATTTCCGGCAATAAGCAGCTTAAACGCCAAATAGTCATAGCTCATATAAATAAAAATTGCAAATATAAGAGCCATAAGCCCTATAGTAATTTTCAATATAAAATTTTTTCGTCTTAATACCTCCGCTTGTGAAGGAGGAAGAAATTTGTTTTTCATATGAGTACCTCATTTTTGTTTAGCTTTTGTAAAAATAGCAATTTTAAAAATTTTAAGTTAAATTGCTTTATTTTTTAGAATTGAATATAAGTATACTATTTTCATTTGAATTTTTCCAGAATTATTTCAAATTGATTTTTCATTTGGGTATTTATTTTTTGACTAAAAAAGGATTTTTAATAATTTTTAATTTTTTTCACCTTACCTTTTAAGATTTTTGGCGTAAAATGGTGTAAAAAAATGGGGCATAGCCCCAGGAAGGAATAAATATGGAGAACAACAGTAAAAGTAATGACAAAGAGCCAAAAAGAAATAACAGTCTTTTTAATATTATTCTTACAGGCTTAATGCTGTCCATTATATTTAATTTTTTTGGCGCAATGTTTATGGGACGTCAAAATATTGAAATTGAGTACGACCAGTTTTTAAGATTGGTTGAAAATGGCAGCGTTGAAAGGGTACAGTTTCAAAATGACAGGCTTGTTATCGTTTTGACTGAAAGCTACAACAGAGAGCTAATGAACGAAATACTAAATGTACAAGACGACCCCAAGGCGCAAAAGTCACTGGAGAATTTACGGCTGTGTTACACAGGGTTAGTTGACCACCCGGAGCTTACCCATATTTTGCTGGCAAAAAACGTTGCCTTTTCCAAAGCAATTCCAAAGCAAAGCCCTATACTGGATTTTGTTTTACAATGGATACTGCCCTTTGCTCTGTTTTCATTTTTTCTTCGCTTCGCTACCAGCCGTATGCAGGGTGGAATGGGCGGCATTTCAAAAATCGGTAAATCAGCGGCTAAGGTGTATAATTTGGAAAAAAGGACAGGGATTACATTTAATGATATTGCCGGTCAAGATGAGGCAAAGGAGTCTCTTATGGAAATAGCAGACTTTTTGACCAACCCCGAAAAATATCAAAAGATAGGCGCAAAGCAGCCTAAGGGAGCTTTGCTTGTAGGCCCTCCCGGAACAGGCAAGACCCTTCTTGCTAAGGCTGTTGCAGGTGAGGTTGGGGTTCCATTTTTTTCATTGTCCGGCTCGGAGTTTATTGAAATGTTTGTAGGGGTAGGTGCTTCCAGAGTGCGTGACTTATTTCAGCAGGCTTCAAAAAATGCTCCTTGTATAATTTTTATTGATGAAATAGATGCCATAGGCAAAAGCCGTGACAACCAAATGGGAAGCAACGACGAGCGTGAGCAAACCTTAAACCAGCTTCTTTCCGAGATGGACGGCTTTGATTCCTCAAAGGCTATTGTTGTGCTGGGAGCCACTAACCGCCCCGAAACGTTGGACAAGGCTCTGCTTCGTCCAGGACGCTTCGACCGCCGAATTATTGTTGAAAAGCCAGACTTGGCAGGTAGAGAGGCTATACTTCAAGTTCATGCAAAAAAAGTAGTCATAGGAGAGGACGTTGACCTTAAGCAAATCGCTTTTGCTACAAGTGGAGCATCAGGTGCAGATTTAGCCAATATGATTAATGAGGCGGCGCTTCGTGCTGTGAGAATGGGACGCACCTCCGTTTTGCAGGAGGATATAATGGACGCTGTGGAGGTAGTAATTGCCGGTAAGGAGAAAAGGGATAGAATTTTATCGGAAAAGGAAAAACGGATTGTGTCCTATCACGAAGTTGGGCACGCCTTAGCAGCGGCGCTGCAAAAAAACACACAGCCTGTGCAAAAAATCACCATAGTCCCTCGCACCATGGGTGCTCTGGGCTACACAATGCAAATGCCCGAGGAAGAAAAATTTCTTGTATCAAAAGACGACCTTATGGCAGAAATCACAATTTTTATGGCAGGACGTGCGGCGGAGGAGCTTGTATTTAATATTGAAACCACAGGTGCGGCAAACGATATTGAGCGTGCTACACAGTTGGCTCGAAGTATGGTTACACAGTACGGTATGAGCGGAAGGTTTGGTATGATGGGGCTAGAGAGCGTGGAAAACAGATACCTTGACGGGCGCAGAGTAATGACCTGCTCCGATGCTACGGGAGAGCTTATTGACGCGGAGGTTCTAGCTATATTAAAGGATTGTCATGAGAAGGCTTTGGAGTTGCTTAAGGATAACCGTGAGGCGCTTGAGAAGATTGCCGAGTATCTTTTTGAAAAGGAAACTATTTTGGGCAATGAGTTTATTAGTATGCTTTAACTCAATAAATAATTTTTCTTAATTTTTATCCTCTTACTATTTAATATTTTGCTGTTAGGCTCAATTTAGCGGCAAAACTAAAAAGGAGAGATTTTTGTGGCGAAAATTTTGGTAGCTGACGACGATAGGAATATTGCTAGATTGATTTCTGACAGTTTGGTTGACGAGGGGTTTGAGGTGATTGTGGCCTATGACGGTGAACAGGCGCTTAGTTTGCTTAGAGCCGATAGCTTTTCTCTTGTCATGCTGGATATTATGATGCCTAACGCTGATGGCTATGAGGTTATGCGTGAAATACGCCGGACGGTAAAATGCCCTATCTTATTTGTTTCGGCAAAAAGCCGAACTATTGACACCGTGCTTGGTCTGGAATTGGGTGCTGACGATTATATTTCTAAGCCTTTTATTGTGGATGAGCTTGTAGCTAAGGTTAAGGCTCATGTGCGGCGAGATTTACGCTATGCCGAAAAAGAAACGGATATAATCACCCTAGGAGAGTTTAAAATATCACCAAAAAGCTACGAGCTGACCAAAAGCGGAGAAAAGATAGACCTTTCCACAAGGGAGTTTCAGCTTCTTATGTACCTATACGAGAATTTGAACAAGGTTTTAACAAGGGAACAGATTTTTGATAATGTATGGGGACTGGATTATTCGGACATTGGCAGCGTTACTGTTACAATAAAAAATCTCCGTGACAAAATCGATAAGGAGAATAAGTATATTAAAACTGTTTGGGGCGTTGGCTACAAGCTTTGTGGAGGCAGCGAGCTATGAGCCTGAAAATTAGAATCCCCATTATAATTTCGGTTTTGCTGCTCATTAACGGAGTTATTCTGTTTATTTACAATAGAGTTTATTTTTTTAAGCAACTGGCTATGCGTCTGTCTGTGGCTTTTGATAAGGAAATAGACGTTGCTACCATTCATCGTAGTGGTGCGATTAATGAGCTAATTGGCTTTGAAGCTATAATTCTTACTATAATAATAATTTGCGTGAGCGTAATAATTTATATTCTGTACGCAAAGCCGCTGGTGGAGCTAAACAACAAGATTATGGCTTACAAAAGCCACGGCGAAATAAAGGAAACTTCCAGAAAGGACGAAATAGGTCAGCTCCAAAACAGCTTTGCCCAAATGTCCCAGAACCTACTTGCGGAAAAGCAGGCACAGAATAGAATTATCGCCAGTATTTCCCATGATATAAGAACACCCCTTACGTCGGTTTTGGGATATACAGAGAAGCTAATAAAAAAGGACTTGCCAGTAGAGAGAAAAAAGCAGTACCTAGAAATTATCCACAGCTCGGCTATTGATATTCAAAATATTGTAACGGAGTTTGACGAATACATCGCAGGCAAGGTTTCAATGCAAGTGGTTAAGCAGCCATTTAGGGTGTCATATATTGCAAAAATGCTTCAAGACGAGTATGGACATTATGGAGCAAATTTTATCGTACGCAATTTTTGTGAAGAGCACGATGAGGTTTGCCTTGACCTCCCTAAAATTAGGCGTGTGTTCGCTAATTTAATCGGCAATTCCATTAAGCACAACAAGCACATGGAGCAGCTTAAGCTTACGGTAGAATTAGAGCGAGCAGGAGAGGACTACAGATTTTCGGTAATGGACAATGGCACAGGGGTTGCTCCTGAAAGCATCAATTTTATTTTTGAGCCTTTTTATACTACTCAAAACAGGGAGCTAATATCTGGGCTGGGGCTTTCTATTTGTAAGGATATTGTTGAAAATCATGGAGGGAGCATTTCTGCGGAGAATTTAGAGGGTAATGGATTTATGATTTGTTGTTGGTTTCCTTTATAAATAAATAGACAAGGCAAAAAATATGCTCCCCCTTTGTTGAGCGGTTTTTACCGCTTGATAAAGGGGGAGCGTTTTTATTTTAGTTTTTCTTATTTGAATTATATTTTCTATTTTTTGATGAAAAACATTCTTTCACTTTCCATATAGTCTTGAACGTAACGGAGAGCTTCGCCAAATCTCTGGAAGTGCACTACTTCTCTTTCCCGAAGGAATTTAATTGGTTCGGCAACATCTGGGTCGTCGGTTAGATTTAGGATATATTCGTAAGTGGAGCGTGCTTTTTGCTCAGCAGCCATATCCTCATACAAATCTGTAATAGGATCACCCTTAACCTGTAAAGAAAAGCTGTCATGAGGCACTCCTCCTGCGGAGCAAGGGTAAACACCTGTACCGTGGTCAACGTAGTAGGTATCAAAGCCAGCTTTCTTAATTTCCTCAATGGAAATATCGGTGGTCAGCTGGTGAACGATGGTGCCAATCATTTCGAGGTGAGCCAGTTCCTCGGTGCCTATATCGTTCAAAATAGCCTTTGCTTGAGGAGTAACCATGGAAAAGCGTTGGCTTAAATATCTTAGGGCTGCGCCTAGCTCGCCGTCTGGGCCGCCGTATTGTGCAATGATTATTTTAGCCAAGGCAGGGTTCTGCTTTTTAATTTTCACCGGAAACTCAAGCTTTTTTTCATAAACCCACATTAATACCTCTCCCCTCGTGCTACTTTTTTATTTGCATATTCTTCTTCCTCGCAAGGCAGGTTAAAGTTAAAGCTGGCGCACCATGGCCATGGGTCGTCTATATAGCGGTAGCTTTCCCCGGCGTATGACCTAAAGGAGCAAAGAGGGCCGTATTTGGCTTCGTATTCGCACCTTACCTGGTCGGCAAGAATAACACATTCATTATATTTTGCTAAGGCTTCACAGTCGCCTGGGTGAGTGTCAAGGTACAAGCAAAGGTCTACCGCCATAAAATCCAAGGCAGTCAGCTCCAATAAAAGGTTGTCACGTTCCATTAAACCTTCCTCCTATCACTTTTATAAGGCCAGTAAAGCTCTGGGAAAATCGTACCCTTACAAAGCCCCACTATTGGCGAATAGATTTGATCCATTTGCTGAAAAGGTACACATGCTCTGGCGAGCCGTACATTTTCCATCTGCTCCTCACAGGGGCAGCCTGTAGATTTTTCCATCATTTCTTCTTTTTGCTTATAATGAGTGGTCTTTATGTCTCTGCTTCTCTCAATTAACATTTTTGTTCCCCCTTCAAATTATTGCAATTCCGAATAATCTGGAAAATCTGTACACTGTGCTTTTCCATTAATTTTTCGGAATTTTTCTAGCAAGAAAAATTTAAGTAATGGATTATGTAGTCATATTCTATTCTGCTTATCCCTTTTCGGTTACATAAAATATTGTATTTTTCAAATAAATGCTGTATATTATACTCAATATAGCAGGCTGGCATTGGGCAAGGAGGTAATTGCTGTGCCGCCAAAAACTATTTGAAAGAGGGAAATAAATGATAACAGCTATTGTCGGGGGAAACTGGGGCGACGAGGGCAAGGGTAAAATTACTGACCTTTGTGCCGCTACTTCACATATTGTTGTGCGATTTCAAGGCGGCTCAAACGCCGGTCACACAATAATTAATAATTTTGGAAAGTTTGCGCTTCATCAGCTTCCTTCCGGGATTTTTTATGAAAATGTGGCTAACGTCATCGGTAACGGTGTTGCGTTAAATATAGAATACTTGCTTAAAGAAATGGAGTCTGTAAAATCCACTGGTATTGATATGAATTTGCTTATATCAGAAAGAGCACAGGTTTTGCTGCCTCATCATATTCTGCTGGATAAGTACGAGGAGGAGCGTCTTGGCGACAGAGCCTTTGGCTCTACTAAGTCGGGTATTGCGCCTTTTTATTCTGACAAGTATTCAAAGGTGGGCATACAGCTTTCCGAAATTTATTTTGAGGACGTGCTTAAGCTTAGATTGAAGGGAATTTACGAAAAGGTAAACGTGCTTCTTAAGCATCTATATAATAAAGAAGAAATAGATTATAAGGTTGTTTATGATAAGATAAGGCGAGAAGGGGAGCAAGTCGAGAAATATGTGGCTGATACCTCTGCATTTTTAAGGGAAGCGGCAAGGGATTACAGAAATATTTTGTTGGAGGGTCAGCTGGGAGCATTAAAGGATACTGACCATGGTATTTATCCCTATGTTACAAGCTCATCTACACTGGCAGGTTTTGCCGCTGTTGGAGCTGGTATTTCTCCAAGGAGCATTGATGAGATTCTAGTTGTAACTAAGGCGTACTCCAGTGCAGTAGGGGAAGGCCCATTTGTTTCGGAAATATTCGGAGAGACAGCGGAGGAGCTACGCCGTCGTGGGGGGGATGCCGGTGAGTATGGCGCAACTACAGGCCGCCCAAGACGTGTAGGATATTTTGACTGTGTTGCTACAAGGTATGGCTGCTGTGTTCAAGGTGCTACCCAGGTTGCATTAACGGGACTTGATGTTTTAAGCTATATGGATAAAATCCCTGTTTGCACTAGATATGAAATTGACGGGGAGATTATATCAGATTTTCCATCGACACCTAAGTTGTACAAGGCAAAGCCTGTGTACGAATACTTGGAGGGATTTAAAACCGACGTTAGAGGAATAAGAAGCTTCGACGCTTTGCCAGAAAATGCCCAAGCGTATGTTAAATTTATTGAAAAACAGCTTGGAGTTAAAATTTCTATGGTTTCAAATGGACCTAGACGTGAGGATATAATTTACAAATAGTAAAAATTAATTTACAAACGTGTATTAATAAAAGCTGCTGAATGAGGTAAGTATGTTATGCCATAC
>CAYWBF010000012.1:15677-16186 GCA_964456085.1 uncultured Eubacteriales bacterium | reverse complement strand
TTATCACTGATATTCATTGTTTCAGCAATGGCTTTTTGTGTTAAGTTTTTTTCTTTTCGCAATTCCAAAATCAGCTTGCCGACTTTTTTACAATCCATTTGGTTCACCTCTATAGATTATTTTATATAAGTTTTCTTTATATTTCAATAAACGCTCCGTAGAGTTTTGGTAATTATATTGTGTTAATAAACTCAATTTGTTATATTAAAACGAGTAAGAAAATTGAAACTATTAGGAGGAAACTCATGAATATAAGCGTCGAAGGAAATGTAGCTTTAGTTTACAGTGAGGAAATTCTTATAAGCAACGCTGATTCAGCCATTGACCTTGCCATGTCTGTGGCTTACGAAACTAAGCTTCACGACCTTGTGTTACCCAAAGCCTGTATTGCGGAGGATTTCTTTCAGCTGTCAACAGGGCTTTTGGGTGAGGTTTTGCAAAAATATATTAATTATCGTTTTAGACTTGCCATCGTGGGAGATTTTTCAGTATATACCAGTAAACCTCTC
>CAYWBF010000012.1:0-15667 GCA_964456085.1 uncultured Eubacteriales bacterium | reverse complement strand
TTATCTATGAGAGTAATAAGGGCAAGGATTTTTTCTTTGTTGCGACTGAAGCGGACGCTATGGAGAAATTGGAGGCAAATAAGAATATATAATTAATTTATCGCTATATAAGCCTGGAAGTTTGGATAAACTATTTCATTGAAAACAAAAGGAGCTGCCATAATGCGAAAGGTTATTTTATATATTGCAATGAGCCTTGATGGGTATATTGCTGACAAAAATGGGGGAGTGGCTTGGCTTGAAGAACATGGCACAGACAGTGGCGAAGCCGGAAGTTATGAAAAATTTATTCAAACCATAGATACTGTGATTTTGGGCTACAAAACTTACCACCAAATTGTTACGGAGCTTTCTCCCAATCACTGGGTATACAGTGGAATGACAACCTACGTGCTTACTCATAGGCAAGAGCAGTCTACCCACGAAATTATTTTTACAGACCAAAATCCGGCCGATTTAATAGAAAAACTCAAATCCCAAGAGGGCAAGGGCATTTGGATATGCGGTGGCGCCAGTATAGTTAATCAGCTTGTGGCTCTTGATTTAATCAACGGGTATCACATTACTGTCATACCAACCATTTTAGGTGATGGTATACGACTGTTTGAAAAGCATGACGACATTGATATTAAATTAAAGCTTGTTTCCTCTGAACGCTACAATGGAATGGTTGACTTGGTTTATGAACGAAGGAAATAATATCAACTATAAATTATTATAAGGAGGAAAGCACTATGATTTACCCATTTCTTAACTTTTCTGGTAAGGCAAACGAAGCTATGGCGTTTTATGAAAAGGTGTTTGAATGCTCGGACAAAAGGGTTATGCGATTTTCCGATTCGCCGCCTAATCCTGCGCTGCCTATTACCGATGAAATCAAAGACTGGGTGCTTCATGCAGAAATGACTGTATGCGGCACTCGAGTAAACTTTTCTGATACACAGCCCAATACCCACGAAAGCGGACACATTACTCTTTCGGCAGAATTTGAAACCCCCGAGGAGGTACAGAAAACATATGAGCTTCTCAAAGAGGGCGGCGTAGTGCTTATGGAATGTGTTCCGCAATTTTTTTCACCAATGTATGCGTGGGTGGTGGATAAATTTGGAATAGGCTGGCAGATTGTTTGCAGGAAATGAGTGGTTTTATAAACGCAGACGTAATTATTAATAAATCACCAAGATGGCAAAAGGAACTCCATGAGCTTAGACGCATTGTTCTTGAGTGTGGACTGACTGAGGAAATAAAGTGGGGCAAGCCATGCTACACATATAAGGGTAAAAATATTGTTATACTCAATAACTTTAAGGACAACTGCGGACTTGGGTTTTTTAAAGGCTCTTTGATGAAGGACCCAAGTAATATATTGCAGAAGCCGGGGGAAAACTCAAATGAGGGGCGTGTAATAAGATTTACCAGCATTGAAGATATAATCAAGCTTGAAGCAGATTTGAAGCTTAGCGTATATGAAGCTATTGAGGTGGAGAAATCAGGCTTGAAATTCGAGCAAGTGTCCTGCATTGACGAAAGGGACATACCTGATGAATTGCAGGCCATGTTTGACGAAATGCCCGATTTTAAAGCCGCCTTTGAAGCACTGACACCAGGACGAAGAAGGGGATACGTTTTCTTTTTTTCACAGGCAAAGCAGTCAAGGACAAGAAGGGCACGGATTGAAAAATATGTGGATAGAATTTTTGATGGGAAGGGTATGAATGATCACTAGGGGGTTTGGGGGAGTGTAGCTCCCCCAAGACTTAATATAAAAAAAAACACCACCCATTAAATGGCTGGTGTTTTTTTTATAAAATGAATATACTTATATAATAAAAAATATGGGAGGTTTAGAAATATGAAGTCACTTTATAATAGCTTGAGAAGAAATTTTAAGCTTACCCTAAAATATTTAGTAATTATATCATTGTCAGGGACAATACATTGCAACGCCCTGGCTAATGACAGTTTTTTTGATTTTTTCGGCTTGAGCCTGCTTCCGCCTAAACGTGCTACCATAAGTGCGGTTGGTGATTTAATGGTTCATAAATGGCAGCTTTCTAACGCCTACTTAACAGAATCAAATACATACAGTTTTGATTCATGCTTCCAAAGTATTAAGGAGCATCTATCCACGGCGGATTTAACTATAGGAAACCTAGAGACTGTTTTTGCCGGAAAGGAAATAGGCTACAGCGATTATCCGTGCTTTAATACGCCGGACGAATTTGGACAGGCACTAAAAAACGCCGGCTTCGACCTACTAACAACGGCAAACAACCATTGTAACGACAAGGGAGAAAAAGGGCTTTTGAGAACAATTGAGGTTTTGGACAGGGTTGGACTGGAGCATATAGGCACCTACAAAACCGCCGAGGAACGGGACAAAATATATATAAAGGATATAAACGGAATGAAATTTGCAATATTGGCATATACCTACGGAACAAACGGTATTCCGCTAACAAATGGTAAGCCATACTTGGCAAATGTACTTACAAAGGAGCTGGTACAGAAGGATATTGCCGAAGCAAAAAAGCTGGAGCCGGATTTTATAATTATTCTGCCGCACATGGGCAATGAGTATCAGGAGTTTCCAGAAGATGAATTTAGGGGGCTGGTAAAATTTATGTTTGAGTCGGGGGCAGATATTGTTTTGGCAAGTCACCCACACGTTTTACAGCCCTTTGAGCTTTTTACCATACAGGATAAGGACGGCACCCAGCGAGAATGCTTTGCTGCATACTCCTTGGGAAATTTTATTTCCTCCCAGCGAACGCAACCCAGAGAGGTTGGAATTATTTTAAATTTAAACTTTGAAAAAGCCTTTGGCAAAAAGGCAGAATTAAAAAATTTGTCTTACGTGCCTACTTGGGTAAAATTCATTAAGGAAACCGGCGGATATGATATAAAGGTACTTAATATACGAGAGGTAATTGAAAAGCTTGAAAGGGGCGAAAAGGTAGGTCTTAGGCAAAAGGATATTTTGAGGCTTAAGGCTGTTAACAAAGGCTTTGATGAGAAGCTTTTGAAAATTAATAATTGGAAAAAATTATTAGAGGATTCATAAAACGAAGCCGCTTTTTCTTTGGTGAAATAGCGGCTTTTATTTATTAACCAACTACTTGCGATTTTAAAAATACTCATGCATAATCGAATATATTGTATTTGAAGCTAAAGGAGGTTTGCCATGACGACGGCTATAACAATTTTACTGGTAGAGGACGATGGGGATATTTCATTTGCTATAAATTGCTTTTTGGAGCAAAAGGAGGTTCAAGTTATTTGTTGTAGTACAGTTGCCGAGGCACGCTCTGCTTTGACACCGGCTATCAGTCTGGTGCTGTTGGATTTAAATCTGCCCGATGGCAGCGGCTACGATTTTTGCCGCACAGTAAAGGCAATGAATGACATTCCGGTGATTTTTTTAACTGTTCGTGATGCCGAAGGAGATATTGTACAAGGGCTGGACATGGGAGCGGACGATTACATAGTGAAGCCTTTTCAGCTATCGGTGCTGTGGTCACGTATTAATGCAGTGCTGCGGCGTTCCGGAGGTGATGGGGGAGGAGCTTCGGAGCTGCTTTGTTGTATGGACATTCGTGTGGATAAGTCTGCCAGCCGTGTATGGGTACAGGGTAGGGAAATAATTCTTACGGCAGGGGAATACCGCCTGCTCCTTACCCTTATGCAAAACAAAAACCGCACCATGACCCGTACCGCTCTGCTGGAGGGTCTTTGGGATATGGGCGGCGAATTTGTGAATGACAATACTCTTACAGTTACCATGAAGCGGCTCCGTGAGAAGCTGGGTAACCCAGCTTGTATACGCACTCTGCGTGGACTTGGCTACCGCATGGAGGATATTCCATGAGCGAAATTATGTGGCTTATTTTTGGTGGGGCAATATCAGGACTGACGTTTTTGGTGGTATATGTACGCCGTCGCAGACGGCAAAGGAAGCGGCTTATGGATTTGGTGATATATTTGGAGGCGGCAAGCTGTGGAATGGAAACTACACTTGCTAGGGTAGAGGACGAATTTTCTCTGTTGGAGGACGAGCTGTATAAAACTATAAGCGAGCTTCGTATTGCAAGAGAACAGGCTCAAAAGGAAAGACGACAGCAAACGGATAATTTGGCGGATATTGCCCACCAGCTTAAAACGCCCCTAACCTCAATGTCGCTAATGACTCAGCTATTGACTGATGGCGCTTTGCCACAGCAGAAGGTATATATTCAGCGGCTGGACAACCAGCTAACACGGCTGGAGTGGCTCACCGGCTCTTTGCTCACTATGTCTAGGCTAGATGCTGGGGTAGTGGATTTTGCTCATACTGAACTGTCATTTGAGGAATTGGCGGCAAGAGCCACTGAACCAATGGAGCAAACCCTCCATGACCGCAAGCAAGCCGTAACCATAAGGGGCTGTGAAACAAAGGTAATCTGCGACCCATACTGGACAGCTGAGGCGCTGGTTAATATTATAAAAAATTGCAGCGAGCATACGCCGGAGGGTGGGGGAATAATTTTGGAAGCTACTGATACTCCTTTGTATGTTCAAATAACGGTGAAGGATACCGGCTCCGGCTTTGCCACGGAGGAGCTTCCGCATATATTTCGACGATTTTTCCGAGGTAAGAACACCCATAAGGACAGCATAGGAATCGGTTTGGCTTTATGCCGTGCTATTGTGGAAGGGCAGGGGGGAAGCGTTCGTGCCGAAAATCGCCCAGAGGGTGGAGCACGGTTTATTATTCGGTTTTATCCGTAAAAAGAAGGCTACTGTCTTGTCTATGTGCAGACGGACGGTAGCCTTCTTTTTTATATTGTATCTAGCCTAATGGCATCAATAATATTCTCATTGTTTAAAGCTTTGCCACCCAAAGCATATGCCGCCACAGTAACAGACAGCACTGCCACTGCATAAAGAAGTACCGGCTGCCATGGAACATAGGGCAGCCATTCAATGAAAGAAATTTGGCTTAATAAAAGAAGCACCCACTGTATCACCACCACAATAGGCAAGCTAATAAGTATAGGTGTAACCCCCAACAGCAAAGCCTCTAAGGTTAGCATTTGGCGCAGACCCTTAGGAGGTAGTCCTACAGAGCGGAGCATGGCAAATTCTCGTCTACGAGCATTAAGTGTACCTCGCACAGTAGACCATACATTTGAAAGACCAATAATGGCCAACAGTCCGGCTATGAAGCCAAAGGAGGTAACAAGCGCTATTTGCTCAGCAGCTTCAAGGGCATAAAATTCATTTTCGTCATATAAATCAAAGTCGCCTGAGCCAAAGTAGCTCCCACACACCTCTTCAATGGCGTTGCGTACAGAGGTAATATCATCGGGAGAGCTAACACATACAACTCCGTACATACTCTCCATTCTGCTTCGTGCAAAATTTGGGGCAAGCTCCTTAACTCGGCTCATAGGCATGAATTGCAATATGTCATATTTCCAGCCATAGTCACCTTCACCAATTTGCGGCAAGCGGTCTGCTATGGCTGTTAGCTCCGTCTCAAAGAAAAAGTCACCGGGGTAGTTGTCCATTGTTTTTTCTGTTAAGGTAAGTGTATCACCAGGCACCATGTTCAGATAAGGTATACTTATGGGCCTGCGCTTGGTGCTGGTAGTTACGTCCTCTATAGTATTGTAAAAAATACTTCGCCAGCGGTCACTTTTATAAAAAAGCGCCGGATCAATCCCCAGTGTGGCACAGTAATCAGAGAACGTTTTGTCGTCCAGCCCAACTATTAGGGCATAAACTCTATACGCTCCATCTCGCAACAGCGGAGGTCTATCTGATAATAGCTTCTTGTAAGCGGCTTCAAAACCCCCGGCAGTCAAAAAATCAGCAGAAAATACCTCTGGGGATAACCACGCCGCCGCCCGTAGCTCATTGCTCCAGCTAACCCGTGCAACGCCCTCCAAGCTCCCAATTTTTTGTGTAACAAGCTCATAATCCTCCTGGGTGGTTACGTTTTGGAGCCATACAAGTATGTCTTGATTCTCCCATTTCTTTTCTGAGCGCTTGTATACAGCGTTGCTGGCTGTGCCTAGGGAGTTACTGCATAAAAAGGTGGTCAGGGTTAAAAATGATAAGGTCAAGGAAATTGTGGCGGTACGATAGCTTTTTTTGCGAGCGTGGAGTGCGTTGCCAGCAAGCTCCCCCGGAAGCCCAAAGAGCTTGCCAATGGAAACACGGCGTGGTTTTCCAAGCTTCTCAACTTCGCCTTGGCGAATGGCGTCAATAGGAGACAGCTTTGACACTCGCCGGGCAGGGATAAGTGCCGACCACCATACTGTAAGCAGGGAAAGCACTACTGCAGGAAGTAAAGACTGCCAGCCCAGGGTAAAATTAATTGGTGAGCGGTCATAGGCAGGCATAGCGTTTTTGTTGAAAAAGTCCAGCAGCAGCTTCACAGGAAGCTGTCCCAGCAGCAGCCCAAGAGGTAGGGGAATAACTGTAAGCAGCATCGCCTCCAGCACCACAGAGCGTTTAATCTGCCTGGGAGTAGCGCCAATACCGGCAAGTATACCCAATTGGGACAGTCTTGCGCCGGCAGAGAGCGCAAAGGCGTTGTGTATAATCAGCACAAATAACCCTGCCACTAACAACCCAATTATCCCAAAGGCAATAGGCATCTGATTGGCAAGCAGTAGAGTCATGGCATCAAGCTGCTTGGGTGAAAACACTGCTTTGCGTGACAGGTAAGCCGTATTGTATCGCAGCATGTATTCGCCGTACTCATTGGGCTGATAGCCTACCGCCGCCGCAATACGGGGCAGCTCCTTATAGGTATTGTGGATATTTTTAAATTTGAAATAAATGGTTAGCTGGTCTTTTGGGTCAATATTCTCAACCTCCATATAACCTAGAGCATAGTAAGCAGGTGTGGTACTGCTGGTTGTGGCATCTAGCTTACCCACCACCGTCAGTGTCACTGTGCTTGACTGGGAGAAGCTCTCGCCGGGTTGTTTCTTCTCAACAGGCTCAATTATACTTCCATGGGAGGCTATTCGGTTGCCTAAGGGCAGAGTGATGATGTCTCCCATTTGCAGCTCGGGGTGGTGCTCAAAATACTGCTTAGAGAGGGCAACCTCATTAGCGGCGCTCGGAGCACGCCCCTCCAAAATGGCGGTGTTACCTTCGGGCATAACCTTCCAATAATCGGCGTTGGCTTCACGCCACACAATATAGTCACGCCGTGGATCGTCAATTTTTGAGACCTTCCAGTCATCTTTTATCATTATGACATCAATGCTGTCAAAGCTGTTAATAACAGTCAGTGCACTGCCGGGGGTTTTGTCAAACAGCTCCCCATGCCAATCACCTGTATCAAGCAAAATACTGTTCAAATTATCCACATACATATTATACAAAAATCCGCAGAGTGACGACAGCATGGTGCTTGTCATTAAAATAGCAATCATAATAGCAAGGCTGCCCAAGCGGTTTCTTTTTACATAATCAAGGGTATACTCAAACAACAGCTTCATCTGGGCACCGCCTTGTCACTAATGATTTTGCCGTCCTCCATAGTAAGCACCCTGTTAGCCTCCAACGCCAACCGCTCATCATGGGTAATCAGCAAAATTGTCTGGTTAAACCGCTTATTGGACAGCCGAAGCAGCTCTGTGATCTCCTGGGCATTTTTGCGGTCAAGATTTCCAGTGGGTTCGTCTGCCAGCAGAATTGCCGGTCGGTATATAAGGCTTCGGGCAATAGCAACACGCTGTTGCTGTCCGCCAGAAAGCTCTCCCGGCAAATGGGTCAGCCTGTCTCCCAGTCCAAGTGCAGTCACAATCTCCTCAAACCTCTGCGTCTGTGGTTGTCGGTCGTCAAGTAGCATAGGCATTAAAATGTTTTTCTTCACATTAAGAGTAGGTATTAAGTTATAGAACTGGTAAATCAGTCCTACCTTACGCCGACGAAATATAGCCAGTTGTTCCTCACCAAGAGTAGAAATATCTGTATCCTCAATAAAAATGCTGCCGCTAGTAGGGCGGTCTACTCCCCCCATCAGATGCAGCAGAGTAGACTTACCAGAGCCGGAGGCTCCAACCACCGCTACATATTCGCCCTTTTGCAGGCTAAGATTAACATTATCCACAGCGGTGACTTGTGTACCACCGCTGCCGTAGGTTTTGCATAAATTGTTGCACCGTAAAATCTCCAAAAGTATCATCTCCCTTCAGCTTTATTATAAACCACCAAAATGACAAAACGGTGACATAGAGATATTATAACGCAAAAAACCCCCAAAGCATGAAAACCATGCTTTGGGGGTTTTTCAATTTATATATTCAGAAAACAGCGGATAACTATTTATACTCTATTTCCAGATATAGTCTGCTTGGTATTTGTTCCTAAATCGGAAATCGTTCTTCCAAGGCAGTCATTTAAAGTAAAAATATTGCCGGTCCCCTTTATTAGTGCTGCAACAGGCACTTGGGCGTCAGTCCTTAAATTTTTGATAGCGTTAGCATATAAAAAATTATTGCTGGAATCATTGTCAAAAAATGCTATGCCTATGCTTTCTAGCCCCTTACTCATAATGAAGTTACCAAAAACTTGATTATTGTAGGTGCCTTTAGCAAACTCAATGCCCGTACATTCACCTGCTACCACATCAGTAAGGATTATGTTATTGCAAGTAATGTTATTTTTAGAGAATGTACTTATTATTATGCCGCTAGCATAAATGCATTCTGTCAGTGAATAGTTTTTGATTATATTACCCTCCAAAATGCAATATTCGGAATTAAATATAACTATTCCCTCAAGCACATCAGTTAATTGATTTTCCGGTATACCGCTAAATATCATGTTTTTAGAAACAACACATGAATTTGATTCCATTATAGAAATATCTCTCTGCATAGAAGTGGTTAAGAAGCGAAAAACGTTGTTGCAAACAGAGGCTCTGTTACTTTTCTGTATTTCCATAGACATTATTTTACCCGGGTAATTTCCTACAATTGTATTGTTAAAGGCTTTAAAATCATCGGAATTTAAGCAGCAAATTCCAAATACAGTATTTTTAACATCAGCTGGAAATTCAAGTGTATCAATAGTCAAACCCTTTACAGAGCAATTTTTTTGGCTAGCCAAAATTACAATTAAGGATACATCGCAGCCGGAGTTAACGTTAAATTTAAGCCGAGTGGCACCTTCTATGCCTTCAAGGGAGCAATTGCTTTTTTTAAGATGTACATATACACCGCAATTGGATGTAAGGTAATTTATCCTCGGCAGGCCATCCCAGTTTGGTGATTGTCCCACAGCGTTTAATATGTAATCACCCTCCATAAGCAGTACCCTTCCACCGCTTTCGGGCAAGGCATCAATGGCTGCTTGTATGGTAAGATGGTCCTTATCTCCCGTACATATAAAATCTGCCGCCGCCTTGCTTTTCTCGCCGGAGTTACTGGCGCATACCGTGATTGTAGCCGCTCTGGAAAGGCTTTGGTTTAGTGCGCCGATGTTACTAATAATTGCGCTGTAATCATATTCTGTGAAATTTCTTGCTACCTCGGTGCCAGCAGGATAGTTTTTTGCACTGCCTTGAAAGCCTCTTACCACTGACAAGGTACCGTTGTTTTTGCCCAAAATCTTTACAGTTTCAGGCTCTTGGGTATCAGTGCCAATAACCAAAAGATTTGGTGGCTCGGGTACGGCGCTTTGGTCAAGCACTTCGATTTCCGTCTGGGTTGCATTTATGGGAGCTGCAAGCTTTGTAACGGGGCTGTTAATAAGCCCTGGGTACATTGTTGTCAACTGCATGAAAATTCCTCCTTTAATTATTTTTCTCTTTAATAATAATAAAGGAGGAATGAAATGAATAATTGAATGAATAAATAAATCTTTCACCTATTTAATATGTTGAATACTGCAGAGCCTGTGTCACCTAGCTTTATATCTGCACTTGGGGAGGCTGAAAGAACATCTTCGTTTGCTATTAAAATATATCTGCCAGTATTAGTATAAAATGAATCGTTTATTCTGAGCACTGCAGTTAATTCATGCTTGCCTGTTTCTTCATTATAATTGTAGCTTACTTCATTAGGAGCGTAAAAAGAACTGCCGGTGGCTTCTTTTACAATAAACAAGGATGTATTGTTAACAGAGCTGTATGTATCGTTAAATAATTCTGTTATCGATACAAAATTCACTTCATCAGGTGATTCCATTTTATAATATATTTCACCTTCATATGTAATTACAAAGCTAATTACGCCATTACTTACAAATGACTTATCTATTACGTATGTCAGCTCGGGTATTACGATGGGTGGTGGTGTTGGTTCTTCGCTAGGAGTTGAGTCAGGTTCGTCAGTTGGTTCCTCTGAGGGACTTGGATGTTCAGTAGACTCAGTGGGTGTAGGTGATGGGGTGTCTGTTGGTACTTCTGTTGGAGTATGTGTTGGCGATTCTGATGGGGTGTTTGTTGGCATTTCTGTTGGAGTATGTGTTGGTACAATGTTATCTGTAGGCGTTGGAGTATATTCTGGAGTGGGGTTTGGAGTAGGGGTTGGGCTTGGCAATTCTGTCGGATTATCTGAAGGCTTTGGCAAAGGCGTAGGCTCTGGCGTTGGTTCGGGAGTAGGCTCTGGTGTTGGTTCTGGTGTAGGCTCTGGTGTTGGAGTAGCTATAGGGTCAGAAGGTATTGGGGATTCAGGATTAGGGGTCGGCTCGTTGGAAGGCGAATTTTCTGGGGGTGAAATGGTTTGGCTAGGGCTTTCTGTAGCAGGTGTTATTGTTGGCGTGGGTGTTACTGTTGGTGTGGGTGTATATGTTGGCGTTGGGGTATATTCAGGAGTATTAGAATAAGAATCATCGGGTGAGGTGTTGTCAGGAATAATTGTTTGAGAGATGCTGGCAGATGGTTCGGTAAAAAAGCTTGTATTTACATTTGAAACCGCCCCATCTAATATGTAGGCTTGCTCGCTTTTAAAAAGCTTAATTATTGCCCCCTTACCACTAATATGCGAAATATTTGAATCTCCTATAATTGTTAGCACAGTATTTTTATCTACGCCTTCTACATTTATAACTTCCGAGCTGTCTATTACTGCGTCAAAGCTATCATTGTTTTCAATTGTATTAATTTTGGAATTAATTATATGAATACCAGATAAGCTTTCCCCAGAGATTTTTAGCGAGCCGGTTACATTATAATTATTTAAGGTTATGTCAGAGCCGTTTATAACTATGTTGCTAACCTCTCTCCTTCTGCCGTTATGACCATAGATACCTTTTAAAGAGAAAAATCTTGTACCGCCGGACACCTGTTCAAGAAGGCTTTCAGCAAATTCTCCTTTAATATGTGACTTTGGGTTAAGTACATCGTTATTGAGTATTACTACTCCTTCCTTTATAGAAGAAGCAATAATCCCTTTTGCCCAAGGAGAAATCTCTCCGGAGTCGTTAAGACCGTCTAAATATCCAGTAAAAAGCTCTGAGTTTGAAAGCTTATAAATTCTAGCCACCATAGCAACTGCTTCTTCATATGTAATAGTAGCGTCGGGGTGAACATGTGTAGCATCAGTACCTTTTATATAACCAGCATACACCCCTTTAGCTATTTCTCCATAAAACCTATGCTGCGGCGAAATATCAGTAAATTTTTTTACTAATACGCTTTTGTCAATAAAGCCAAAATACTTGTTGCATAGAGCTATAAACTCGGCTCTGGTTAATTCGTTTTTGTCCTTTAGGTCGTCTAAGCTAGTTTGAGTATTTTCTTCAAAGGGCTGAGCATTAGCTCTTAGTTTTTCGACAGTTATTCCACACGTTAACGAAACAATTATCACGGCGGCATAAAGATATTTGGATTTTCCCATTGAACCACTCCTTTTTATAATGCATAATCAACGATTTCGACAATTTAAGTATATTTTTTTATTTTGATTAAGTCAATACTTTTTTACACTAGGAATACTAGGAACACTAGGAACACTAGGGGGTTTGGGGGAGTGTAGCTCCCCCAAGACTAAAATTGAATTTGCTTCATTTTTTTATCTATTCAAATATTCTTTTCAACAGTTAAATTGTATTCTAATACCATCACAAACGAAGGAGGTGAACAATATGGCGGAAACTTCAAAGAATAGCGTTAAGCTTTCTATCGAGTACGAAAAGGATGCAGAGGACAAAAGCAAAACCATTACCTACAACTTTATAAAGCCTTCTGCAACAAATGAAGCTATCTACTCAGCAGGAGAGGCGATTGCTTCCATGCAAGACAGGGGCGCATCAGCCTTCTACAAGGTAGTGGAATCAGAGCTGGAAAGAAACCTGTAATAAATGCTTAATGACAGGTGACAAGCTAATCCAACCAAACTAATAATGGAAAGGAGGTTACATATGAATACCTTTAAACTAAGTTTTATTACCGACCAGAACAAAATAGTGGAAATTGAAATCCCACGAGCAAATATAATGGCCGATGTAGATATGGTTAAATCTGCAATGGACAGAATCATTGCCAGCGGAGTTACAGTGTTTACGGAAGGTGACATAAGGTACAAGGAGAACGCCAAGCTTATTCGAGTTTCTCCTACTACGTTTAATATCTAATATTCTATAAAAAGGAAAAAGGAAGTGAAAATATGCCAGAAATTAATGAGGTTCCAACAAGTGCAAAGGTAAGTCTATATTTTGAAAAAGGATATTTTAGGTATGACAAGCTAAGCCTTAGCGCTCAAGACGAAGAGCTTCTTGAGTTTGCTCATGCGGTTAACTCTATCCAGGAGGAAGAACCTTCCGTTATAACAAAGATTGTTACATGTGAGCTTGTAGGCTAACCATTTCGTTGCTTAAAAATCTGTAATTAAAATTTATGAAAGGAGGTAACGTAAATGGCATTTGAACCATATTTGATGTTAACCTTTAATACAAATTCAGGCAAAACAGCCAGCATAAAAATCCCTTCCGCTAAACCCACAATTACCGGAACGGAAGTAGCATCAGCAATGAATAAGCTGATCACAACTAACGCCATCAAAACCACTGCAGGCGACCTTGCTTCAAAGGAAGCTGCTGAGCTATATGTGTATAGCATAACCGAATTTAATGTAAAAGTATAAAACTCTCCACAGAAATGGGCTGTAGCACTAATTATAGTGCTACAGCCCATTTTTTTGTATTTCTATATAGGAGGCAAGTAATATACAAAAAAATAAAGAAAGACATCGGGCAAATATTAAGAAAGCTATGCAAATGAAAGGGAGTAGAAATAATATAAGCACAGGCGTGTGCTGACCATATCCATATGCTGGTAAGCATTCTTCGCCCTAAATTGCATACTTTTCAGAAAAAATTCAGATTAGGAACAATAAAAAAACATAAATTCCATTTATACTTATACCATAGAAATAAAACAAGGAGTTGAAGGATATGACAACCAAAACCTTTAAGAGATACGAGCTGAAATATTCCGTAACACCAGAGCAGTACCAAGTCATTTGTGCAGAGCTGCAAAAACATATGAACTTTGACAGCTATTGCAAAAATGGTGAGAGTTATATGATTTATAATTTATACTTTGATACACCAGACGATGCAGTTATCCGACAGAGCTTGGATAAGCCCTATTACAAAGAAAAGCTGCGGCTTCGCTCATACAAAATGCCAACCGGTGGAGATGACATAGTGTTTTTGGAGCTGAAGAAGAAAATCGGCGGCATTGTGGCTAAGCGTCGGGCGATGCTACATTACGAAGAAGCCATGCAGTTTATAACCGCAGGGGCTTTCCCACAAACCCACAACTATCAAGACCGCCAAGTGATGAATGAAATTTCCAACTTTCTTTCTCGTTATCCTGTTTCACCCAAGGTTTACATTAGCTATGAGCGATTAGCTTTCTTTGGCCAAAATGACAGTGAGTTTAGTGTTTCCTTCGACAAGAACATTCTGACTCGCCGAAGTGAAGTCAATCTATATAACGGCAATTACGGTGAGGAGCTTATACAAGAAGGTAGCTACTTGATGGAAGTGAAGTGCGCCGGAGCAATTCCCATGTGGCTGACTACATTGTTGTCCCAGATGAAGGTTTACACCACAAGTTTTTCAAAATATGGCACTGAGTACAAACGCTATGCACGATTTGCCGCACATGAAAAAGCGGCTTAAGGATTAGGAGGAAATGAAAGATGCTTGACTTACTATTATAGCAAAGGCGTTTATTGACAAGCTTCGCTGTAAAAACAGAAATCTGAACGTGATGCTGTCTATTAAGGAAATGAACGAAGCTGCGGCTTTTTAACGGAAAGGAATGGGATTAAATGAAAAGTATAAAAATAGCACTTGATATTGTAATGACGGCGTTGTTCCTACTACTGATGAAAGTCAGCTTTATGGGAATCGCATTGCATGAATTGGTTGGCGTTGGAATATTTATTTTGTTTGCTGTACATAAGGTGCTTAATTATAAATGGATAGCTGGAGTATGCAAGACTATAGTAACCGGCAAGCCCTCTCCAAAAGCAAGATTTATGCTGTGGCTTGACGTTATAATACTGCTGTTCGTCACCTTTAATGTGGTAAGCGGTATATTGATTTCACAAACAATTCTAACGAAAATCGAAGTAAGTGATTTAGCATATTGGTCTGACATGCATCATTTTGCAGCATACACCTCTCTTGTGCTGCTTTCAGTTCATATCGGGCTACATTGGCAGATGCTAATGAATGTTTTTAAGAAGCTACTGGGTCTGACGGAAGCAAATCCCATAAGAACACTACTTGCTAGAGCAACACTTGTTGTAATGGCTTTCATGGGTATAAAAGCCATTACAAATCCCAGAATTTACGGCAACTTTACCGCACCTTTTACCTCGCAAGCCCACTTACCGAATGAACAGGAGGTAACGCAGGCTGTATATACTTATAAAAGAAACGACGGTGGTAAAGATACTGTAACCGATTCTATTATGCTTCTTTCTACAAACAGCTTGGAAGTGGAGATTCCTACGTTGGAAGAATATCTAAGTAAGCTAGTTTGTAGCGGTTGCGGAATACGATGTCCCCTCACCGCACTCCGTTGCAGCAGAGGTACAAAGTATAAAGCTGCTGCCGTAGCTGAATATGAATCCACTTATTTGAAAAGCAATACTACACCAGAAGTAAGCGCCCCGGTGGAAGCTACACCCACTGCTCCCCAAAAAGATACAACAACACCTACACCAACGGAAGATGTAATCATGCCAAATTTGACACCGGCTTCGCCAGATAGAACAAAGAGCGCCACAAATGCTGACGAAAAGGAAACTTCGCCTATTGATTATATCGGACTGATGGGGATTGTCATTGGCAGTACACATTACACTATTACAATACCCAATAAACTAAAAACAAAGAAAATGCTTATTGATAAGGACGAGGTAATTGATAGAGCTATAAAATAGCATTAAAACATGACGTGTAGTTGTCATGTTTTCGTGGTATACTATTGTTAATAAGGGGTGAGCGTGTGCAAATAAACCGATTATTTGAGATAGTGTACCTATTGATGAATAAAAAGAACATGACAGCAAATGAACTGGCCGAACATTTTGAGGTTTCAAAAAGAACCATACTGCGTGATATAGATGTACTAACAACAGCTGGGATACCAATTTATACAACACAAGGCAAGGGCGGCGGTGTTTCTATTCTCAACAAA
>CAYWBF010000011.1:0-16895 GCA_964456085.1 uncultured Eubacteriales bacterium | reverse complement strand
ATACCTCTATCTCACTTAATTTAACAGGGCGGCCTTCGTCAAGGGAGCGCTTTGCAGCCATGGCGATAAGCACAGGAGCAAGACCGTCCATTACACCAAGAGGTGTTTCGGTATTGTTTTTAACTGCGTTTATAAAGTCTGATACCTCTGTTACGAAGGAGTCGTAGTATCTTTCAAGGAAGAAGTACAAAGGCTTTTGGGAGGTTATGCCGTTTTCGTTGGAAAGCACAACTCTGCTCTTTGTATCGTTTTCGCTGTGGATACTGCCCTTAGAGCCGAAAACTTCTGCTCTTTGGTCGTAGCCGTAGGAGGCTCTGCGGCTGTTGCTTATTTGACCTATAGCTCCGTTTTTGAATTTTAAGGTGATGAGAGCTGTGTCAATATCGCCTACTTCTTTAATCTGTGGGTTAACTAAGGCGTTACCTACGGCGTAAACCTCTTCAACTTCGCTGCCGGAAAGGTAGCGCACCATGTCAAAATCATGGATTGTCATGTCGAAGAAAATGCCGCCGGAAACCTTTACATACTCAATAGGAGGAGCTTCTGGGTCACGGGAGGTAACAGTAATAATATGTACATCGCCTACATCACCGTTATCTACAGCTTCTCTTAATGCTCTAAAGTTGTGGTCGAATCTGCGGTTGAAGCCGATTTGGAATTTTACACCGTTTTCCTTAACAGCAGCAATAACCTTTTTAATGGCTGCTATGTCAGAATCAATTGGCTTTTCGCAGAAAATATGCTTACCATGCTGTGCCGCTTCAATGGAAATTTGGGAGTGAGTGTTTGTAGAGGAGCAAATAAGCACCGCATCAATTTCCTTGTCCTCCAAAATCGCCTTGTAGTCGTCGTAGCAGTTCTCTATGCCCAAATCCTTTGCAAAAGCTCTTTTCTCGTCGTTCATGAATGGGTCGCAAACAGCCTTTACCACGCCTTCGTTAATACTGCGTTGTATGCCCTTAGCGTGAACCATTCCTATTCTTCCGAAGCCGATAATACCTAATTTAACCATTGTCTTATCTCCTTATATTCCGGTTTTTTCCTTAATAAATTTTCTGGATTTCACAGCATATTCAAATGGGTTGGCAAGAGCAGGGTCTTGCTCTGCTTCAACTACCATCCAGCCTTTGTAGTTATTTTTGTCGAGCACCTCAAAAACCTTGTCAAATACTACAACACCGTCTCCGGGTACAGTAAACACGCCGTTTTTCACAGCTGTAAGGAAGCTCCATTTTTCTGCTTTGGTTTTTTCCAAAACATCTTGGCGAATGTCCTTTAAGTGAACGTGGATTATTCTGTCCATGTATTTTTCAATAATATGGTCAACGTCCTTTTGGCTTTCTTCGCTAAAATATAGATGCCCTGTGTCAAAAAGCAGGTATACGTTTTTGGCTGAGTGCTCCATTAAGTAGTCGATTTCTTCTACAGTCTGAACTCCTGTGCCCATATGGTGATGTACGCAAAGAGACATTCCGGCTTCCTCTGCAAGCTCTGCAAGACGGTTAAAGCCGTTGATTACGTCTGTCCATTGCTGTGGGGTATACACAGGCTTTGCCTCAAAAATAGGAAGTGGTTGACCTTGAATACTATTACCTTGCTCGCTAATGCCAATAACCTTGGCTCCCATAGCCTTTAAAAAATCTCTGTGGGCTATAAATCCCTCAACTGTTTCGTCAAAACGTCCGGCTGTGAAAAATGTGGAATACCAAGCGTTACATACGGACATTCCTCGTATGTCTAAGTATTTCTTCAAAACTGCTGGGTCCTTTGGGTATTTGTTCCCTACCTCTGTGCCGGTGAAGCCTGCAAGCGCCATTTCGCTTACGCATTGCTCAAAGGTGTTTTCGCCTCCAAGCTCTGGCAGGTCGTCATTTGTCCACATGATTGGCGCGATTCCTAGCTTTGCTTCCAAAATAATTCCTCCTATGGTGTGTTTGAAAACTGATTTATTTTTTACGCAGTAGTAAAATACAGTTTTCAAATATCGCCTAATATTTTCTTGCTGATTCTCTGGTTTTTACCAGCTCTGCATATTTTGTTTTAACGCTGTCAATATTGCTTTCTGCCGCTAAGCCTATGTTCCACCAGGATTCGTAGCCATCGCTCATGGATTTTGGCAGCACCTTTATGTCAAAGAGTACACTGCGCTCACAGCTTTTGCTGTCCTCCAGCGCTTGAATGAGCTGTTCCTCGTTGGTTATGGTGTAGGACTTACAGCCGTAGCCTTCGGCAATTTTAGCGTAGTCGGTTTGAATATACCCACCGTCCAAAAGTCCTGTGGCTTCGTTTCTGTAGCGGAAGTCTGTACAGAAGCTATCCATGCCGCTGTTCATTTGAAGGTTGTTTATACAGCCGTTACTCATGTTGTCAAAAAGTACCACGTTTATTTTCTTATGCTCCTGTAGACTTGTAAGAAGCTCGGAGTGAAGCATAACAAAGGCGGCGTCGCCAACAAAGGCGTAAGAATCCCTCTCCGGCTGAGCAATCTTTGCTCCGAGAGCGGCGGCGATTTCATAGCCCATGCAGGAGTAGCCGTATTCAACGTGATAGCAGTTTTCGCTGCCCGATTTCCACATACGCTGAAAATCTCCGGGCAGAGAGCCACTGGCGGCTACTACAACGGAATTGGGGTTAATACGCTCATTTATAATACTGATAACTCTTGCTTGGGATAGACGAGAGCCTGTCAGCTCGGCAAATTCCTCTGCCTGTGCCTTGAAGTCGTGATTGATTTCTAGGTGAAGGCCGTTCTCGTTTGTTGCAGAGGTAAGTCTGGCGTATTCTTCTGCCCATTCCTTTTTTAGCTCAGCTGCCATATTTTGCTCACAGCAGTAGCCGGCTTTGGAAAGCTCAACCTCTAATTGACCAAGGATTGTTTTAACGTCTCCAATCAGTCCCATAGCGTCAAGCTTATAGGAATGGAATGGGGAAGCGTTAACCTGAATAACCCTTGCCTTAGCAAATAATTCCTTAGAGCCTGTGGTAAAGTCGGTCATTCTGGTGCCAAGGCCGATAATTAAGTCACAATCTCTTGCATATTTGTTAGCAGATAGATTTCCAGTTACACCTATACCACCAAGGTTAAGGGCAAAATCTGAGGTGATAGTAGATTTTCCGGCTTGGGTTTCTCCGAAAGGGATGTTGAATTTTGTACAGAAATCTGCAAGCTGCTTGCCAGCGTCTGAGTATTTAGCTCCGCCGCCGCAAATAATAAGCGGTCTTTTCGCCTCTTTAATCCACTCCACAGCCTCCGCTAGCATAGTCGCATCGCAGCCAGGCCTTAAAATATGGTGAATTCTCTTTCTGAAAAATCCCTCTGGGAAATCAAATGCTTCCCCAGCTACGTCCTGTGGGAGAGCGATTGTAACCGCTCCGGCAGCGTCAACGCTGGTAAGCGCACGCATGGCGTTGATTAATGCAGTCATAAGCTGCTCTGGTCTGTTAATGCGGTCAAAATATCTGCTTACAGGGCGGAAGGCATCGTTTGTGGTAATGGTAAGATCATGGCTTTGCTCAATTTGCTGTAAAACAGGGTCTGGCTGTCTTGTGGCAAAAGTGTCTGCGGCAATTATAAGAAGGGGAATATTGTTTGCGGTAGCTGTGGCGGCGGCTGTGACCATATTGGCAGAGCCTGGACCTACGGAAGCCGAAACGGCTATGATTTTTCTGCGAAGGTTTTGCTTGGCAAAGCCGATTGCCATATGCGCTTGACCTTGCTCATTTTTCCCTTGTAACACCTTTAGACCGTGATTGCCGGAAATAAGCGCTTCTCCTAAGCCTACAACAATACCGTGACCGAATATAACACTTATTCCCTCAACAAACCTGCTTTCTACCCCGTCTACACTTATGTACTGATTATCTAAAAATTTTACCAATGCTTGTGCAACAGTTAATTTACTCACCTTAAACCTCCTTTTATATACAACAACTATGGTTCAAGCCTATAGCTTGTTTAGCCACTCATGTACCGGATCAAAAATTCGGGTGTTAAGCCATGGCTCATTTTCCAAATGGGGTATAATCCAAACGTAATACATTGGGTAACCGGGAGCGGCATTTTGAGGATGAGTAAGGTTGCCTGGTATAAGAGCCACGCTGTTATGATTTATTCTGTAGCAGTTTTCGCCTATATGACAGCTTCCGAAGCCAGTGGGCTTGTGGAATCTGTAAAAGTAAACCTCTGGGTGTGGGTGAGAATGAGGTGGATAGCTGGACCAAATACCTGCACCGTTAAAAACCTCGCCCAACACCAGCTTGGAGTAGGGTGCGTTGTTATAATCAAATACAGTAGTTACGGTTCTGCGTGTGGTGGCGGCTAGAGGCCCTTCGCCGAAGGTGTTTTTTATAATATTGCTTCCGTCGTAAAAACATATGTCAAATTTCGTAGCGTTCTGTTTTTGTACAAGGAGCACCTCGCTATCGGAAGCAAAGCTAACCTTAACTGACGTGCCCAATGGAAAATGTAGCACCACTGCGCTGTCAGAAAAACAATCTCCACGGGAGCCAGAGGAGGTTTTTCCATCATAATGAAGCTCTATCTCTCCGCTAAGGAGCAGAAGGGCGCTCTCTCTGTCCTCGGAAAATATCTCTGTCTCGTATCCGCTACCGCCCTTAAGCATAAACAGATTCATGCCTACTCCGTCTTTGTCCTCGTTACACAGGGGGGTTAAGCCGTTTTCAAAGCCGTCAAAATTTCTAATCATAATTTTCACTCCATTGATACCTATTTGTTTGTTGTCCGAAGAAGGAGCAAGTCAAAGGGGTACTATCCTAAAAATTCCGCAGCATATTGCGCCAAGAACTCACAGCCCATACGCAGAGCGTTTTCGTCAACATCAAACATGGTGCTATGTTGTGGATACACAATGCCCTTGCTTTCGTTCATTCCGCCAAGTATGCCGTAAAAACCGCCGTATCTATGCAGGTATGAGCCAAAATTATCCGAGGCGCAAATAGGAGGTACCGTTTCGTCAGCACTTAAGCCTTCAATTTTGTTGGCTATGTCTGCCGCCATTTTTGAGCATTGGCTGCTATTAATGATAGGCAGTACACTGCCAAGCTTTGTGGCTGTAATGGAAACTCCGTAGATTTGTTCTACACCCTTTGCCATCTGCTCAATAATTTCAAATACCTTTTTCTCCCCCTCGGGCTTAAAATGGCGAATGACACCCACAGCGGAGGCTTTATCAGGGATTACGTTATGGGTTGTGCCACTTTGAATCATACCTGTGTTAACTACGCTGTGGTCAAGTACGTCGTAGAAGTTTGAGGGTATGGAGGCGATTTTAAGTACCATGTCACAAAGGGGTTTGATTGGGTCGAGAGCCAAGTCCGGTCTGGAGCCGTGACCACCTCTGCCCTGTACATCGATTTTGTACCGAACGCTTCCAGCCATACACGCCCCATGCATCACAGCCAAGGTGCCGCTGGGGATACTCCCCCATATATGTAAGCCTATGGCTTGGTCAACGCCGCCTATACTGTCCAAATAATCAATAGTTTCCTGTGCCCCCGAGCCGCACTCCTCGGCAGACTGGAAGCAAAGCAAAATGCGTCCCTTTAAGCTGTGCTTAATCTTATTCAAAACAGCCGCCGCACCCAAGAGCATAGCAACATGAGCATCATGGCCACAAGCGTGCATTACACCCTCACGCTTTGACTTGTATTCCACGGTAGTTTCTTCGCAAACGGCAAGAGCGTCCATATCTGCACGAAGTGCTATAGTCTTGCCCTCTGCGCCGCCTTTTATCTCTGCAACCAAATTTTCGTAGGGAGGAACATGAACGTATGGAATACCCATACCTTCAAGCTCCTCCTTTATTTTTGCGGCAGTATCCTTTTCCTTGAAGGAAAGCTCTGGGTTTTCGTGAAACCAACGCCGAAGTTTTATTATGTAGTCCTCATAGCTTTTTGCCAGTTGGCTAATATCCAAAGTATTCAGCTTCCTTTTATATTAAGTTTTATATTGTACCGTCCCAGGAATCTATTTTTTCCTTCTTTAATTCTTCCTCGTTAAACCATCTAACGGTAACGCACTTGGATTCGGTAAAGAATCTTAAGCCGTCTTTGCCAAGACAGTGAAGGTCGCCGAAGAAGGAGTTTTTATGCCCGCTGAATGGGAAGAAACCCACGGGCACAGGAATACCAACGTTAACCCCAACCATACCGCCATGAGTACGTTTTTGGAACTCTCTGGCATAAAATCCGCTTTGGGTGTAAATAACAGACCCGTTGGCAAAAGGATTCTCATTCATAAGCTTAAGACCCTCATCAAAATCCTTAACCCTCTTGATACAAAGTACAGGGCCAAAAATTTCGCTAGTGCCCACAGTCATTTCATCGGTTACATGGTCAAGTATGGTAGGCCCTACAAAGAAACCGTTTTCATAGCCATCAACCTTATATCCACGTCCGTCCAAAACAACCTTAGCGCCCTCTTCTATACCCTTAGCAATCCAGTTTTCAACACTCTTCTTGTGGTCAGCGGATACAAGAGGTCCCATGTCAGTGTCTTTATGGTATCCAGGGCCTATTTTAAGAGCTTTAGCCTTTTCAACAATAGAAGCAACAAGCTCGTCGGCAATGCTTTCGCACGCAACAACAACAGGTAGCGCCATACATCTTTCTCCGGCACAGCCAAAGGCGGCGTTAATAATACCGGCGGCTGTTCTTGAAATAGGAGCGTCGTCCAAAACAAGGGCGTGATTTTTCGCTTCGCAAAGCGCCTGTACTCTCTTGCCATGCTTTGCAGCGGTGGAATAAATATGTAAGCCGATTTCGGTAGAACCTACAAAGGAAACACCCTTAACGTCCTTTTCAGTTAGAAGCAACTCGGCTTCGTTTCTGGAGCAGGTAACAATATTAAGCACACCGTCTGGTAAACCAGCCTCTTTGTAAAGCTCTGCAATACGCATAGCTGTCATAGGAGTCATACTGGCAAGCTTTAGCACAATAGTATTGCCTGTAGCGATACACATAGGAGCCATCCATCCCATAGGAATCATAGCAGGGAAGTTAAAAGGCACAATACCAGCAAAAACACCAATAGGCTCTCTGTAAAGTGTAGTGTCCACGTCGGAGGAAGCGTCCATTAAAGCCTCACCAAGCATTAAAGCAGGAGCAGAGCAAGCGGCTTCGGTGCCTTCCTTTGCCTTGAGCACGTCGCCCATGGCGTCATTCCATGCCTTGCCATTCTCAGTAGCCAACATTTCTGTAAGGCTTTCCATATTTTCCATTAATAAAGAACGAAGCTTATATAAAACCTCAACCCTCTTCATTACAGGTGTGGACGACCAAGCAGGGAAGGCTGCTTTTGCTGCTGCTATGGCTTGGGCTACCTCATCCTTAGTAGCGCAAGGTGTTTCTGCAAGCACCTCTCCTGTGCTTGGGTTGTAAACCTTCATATATTTTTCTGTCTTGGATTCAATCCATTGTCCGTTGATAAATAGCTTTAGCTTTTTAATGTCTGCCATAATTTTACTCCTTTAACAAAATTTTATTAGCTCTTTTCTTATTATTTTGAGCAGCTCGTCGTAGCCCTCGTGGAACGAATGAAGTGTCCTTACCGTAGGCCCGAAGCCGTCAAATTCCTCGATTGCCATTCCATTTGGCTCGTAAGCCCTTACAAAGTCTGGGAAATGCTTGGTTAGGCTATGTATTATTTTATCGTCTACAGGGTTATCCATGCGGTTTATGCAGGCAACATCACTGGCATTGAAAAGCTTAATCCACTTGTGAGGAATTGTTTGGGAAACATCTCCTCCAATAAATTCCGACCAGTGGTGGTGATTTCTGTAGGCGGCAACAAGAAGCTGTGTTCTGTAGCCTCTTTCCTTATAAATACGGTAGGCACGCTTAAAAACAGCAACTCCGGCCATTTCTAGGCAAATAGGGTCTACAATAATGCCTTGCTTTTCAGCAATGATTTTTAGCCAATCATCAACTCTGCCTATCATAATAGTACATACGGGGTGCATCTCACTGCTGTCCAGTCCTTGGCTTTTGCGTCTTGCTAAGCCACGCTCCACAGCCTCCGCTACAGCAATAGCCTGAGGTACGGAAAAGGAAACTGTTGCGTTAATACTAACTCCGGCGAAGGTAGCTTCCTCAACGGCTGCAATACCGGCCTTTGTCATAGGCATTTTTACTTGAAGGTTCTGGGCTAGGCCATGAAATTTTATAGCTTGCTCCGTCATAAGCTTGGCACTTCTGTGAAGCTTTGAGTTAACTTGAATGGAGAGCCTACCCTTTTGACCTTTGAATTTTTCATATATATCTGTCAAAAGCACCGCACCCTTACAAGCCATATGCTCAATAAGCAACCAAGCTATGTCGTCCTCAGTAACATCTGGGTAGTCTGTAAACAGCTTATGTAGAGTATCCAAATAATCCGGCAGCTCTCGCTTTATTACATCCAAGACGATTACCGGGTTTGTTGTCGCCCCTACTGCTCCATATTCCAGAGCATACTTAATTTCTGGAACAGAACAGGAGTCGTTCCAAAATTCCGTAGGGGTAGTACAAGCCATTTCATGCAGAGGGCTTTTGTAGTTATTACTCATTACAACATCTCCTTTTTAGTACAGGATATAGTAAATAAGATATAGGTATCGATTTCATAATTTGGTTTCATAATTGAATTATACAAATTTCACGGGAATGTGTCAATATTTTTTGCAGAAGGAAATTCATAAAAATGTTCGGTAATATTCGTGAATCTAAGGCGCTGTGATTATTTGCTGATAATAATAATATTTAACAAGCAATAATAAAAGAACAACTGCAAGTTAACCGTTTGCGCCAAGCCTTTTGATTGTCAAGGTTGACAATTCACAAATGCGTGCTATACTTTTAAAGCAATAGCTTCTATTAAATGTATATAATGTATATTTTTTTCAGCAGCTTAAAATCATTTTGTAAAATGGGAGTGTTACACTTGAATATTTTTAGGAACACAAAAATTTCTACTAGGCTTAAGGTTGCATTCTCCGCTACATATGTTTTTTTATTTCTGGTTATTGTAATTTCAGTTTTCTCCATGCGAGCCATAGCACGCAACAGCCAAGTCTCCGTTGATACTATAACAGAGCCGCTGGTTCTAATTGGGCAGTTCTCAAATGGTATTGACAAGCTGCACTTTGCCGAAAACGACCCTGCTATTTTTAATGAGATATATACGGGACTAAAGGAAAATCTTTTAGCGGTAAAGGATATTTTTGAAGCAAATAAGCTTCAGGGGTCTGTAGAATATGAGTGCTTAATTGAGCTTATAGCTACCTTTGAGGAATTAGACGGCTCAAATGTCGGAGGAGAGGGTTATGTTTTGCCCTTAGAAAAAAGGGCAAAGAGTATAGATCTTGTAGATAAGCTTCTTGTTAGCCTTAATAACGATTCTCATTTATTCTTTAAGGAAAACAAGGCGCAGGTTAATATGGCTACTATAGCATTTGTTTTGATTGCCTTTGTTGGGTTGCAGCTTACTATGCTTATTTACGGCTCATTGTTAAAAGGTATCTCGGAGCCTTTGGACGAAATAATTAACGCCGCAGGGGAGATTGCCCGGGGTAACCTTAGTGTTAAGATAAAATACCAGTCTAAAAGCAACATTGGAAGACTTGCATGCAACCTCACAGGTGTTTCAAATATAATATGCGACTTAATTTTAGATATAAGACATCTTGTAAGGCTACAAAACGAAGGAAAAATGTCTGCCAGAATAAACGGAGACAAATACAGCGGAGCATATTTGTCCATTGTCCAAGGGATAAACCAAATGGTAGGCTCCTACGTGGATATGACAAATGAAGTAATCAGTTGTGCCCAGCAATTTGAAGCTGGCAACTTTAGCATAAGCCTACCCGAGTATTTAGGAGAAAAACAAAGAGCAAACCTTGCCTTTAACAGCCTCAGCGGCAACCTTAAGAACATAAGCGACGATATAAGCGCACTAGTAATAGCTGCCGCAAAAGGCAACCTGTCTGCACGTGCAGACGAAAATAAGTATAAGGGGGACTGGGCGTTAATTATTTCTCGGCTGAACAATCTGCTTAACGAAATCATAGCACCTATTAATGAATCAGCACTTGTTTTGTCAGAGGTGTCCAAGGGAAATCTTGGGGTTTCTGTAAGCGGAAGCTTCGAGGGGGATTTTGCAATAATTAAGGATTCCTTAAATGGAACCATTGCATTTTTGAAATCATACATAAATGAAATATCACAGGTGCTTAACAAGATTGCCGAAAATGATCTAAGTATAACTATTTCACGGGAGTATGTAGGGGATTTTCGGGAGGTTAAGCAGTCCATAAATATGATAATTCATAAGCTAAATGCTGTTATGCTTGACATTCGGGCAATGTCGGTGCAAATTGCTACAGGCTCCGAGCAAATGATGACCTCCAGCCAAAGTTTGGCAGAAGCCTCTAACAAGCAGGCAACCTCTGTCATTATGCTAACGGAGCTGATTGAGCGAATTAACCAAAAGCTTAACGCCACCTCAAAAAACACAGAAAGCGCCGCCGGTTTTGCAGGGCTGGCTCATAGCAACGCCTTGCAAGCAGATGAAAAAATGGTAGAAATGGTTGAATCCATAGGAGAAATAAGAAAATCCTCCGAAGAGATTAAAAGCGTAATAAAAACCATTGAGGATATAGCCTTTCAGACTAATATACTATCCCTTAATGCATCTATAGAAGCGGCAAGGGCGGCAGAAAAGGGCAAGGGCTTTGCCATTGTTGCAGAGGAGGTTAGGGTGCTTGCCAATAAAAGTAAGAATGCCGTGGAATCTACAAGAGCTCTTATTGAAGGCTCCTCTGTCAAGGTTGAGAAGGGTGTTTTTATTGCCAATGAGACAGCTGAGCTTCTAAGAAGCATTGTCTCGGATGTTAACAGTATAAAGGCTGCTGCTTCGGATATTAGCAGCTTTGCTATGGAGCAGGTTGAGGATATTGTTAACATTAATGAAAATGTTTCGGATATTTCAAGGTCGACCACAGAGAACTCATCTATTTCCCAGGAAACTGCTTCCTGTGCAGCGGAGTTTACTGCACAGGCGGATTCTCTTAAGGAAATGGCTAGTATGTTTATTCTTAAAGAGTAGGGGGGCTTGTAGTGGAAATTTCTTTATATGAAATGAATGAACTGGATTGTGGTATTGTCAGAAGAATTGACATTCAAGGCTCAAACCGAAAAATATTAATGGATATGGGGATTCTTGAGGGCACTTATATTACCGTGAAAAGAAAGGCTCCATTTAACGGCTCTGTCAATATTTTGATTGAGGAGAGTAATTTAAGTCTTAGGCAAGACGATGCAAAGCTAATTTTTGTTTCAAAGGAGTGAAGGTATGCGTTTTCTGCTGGCTGGAAACCCCAATTGTGGGAAAACTACTGTATTTAACAGGCTTACCAAAAGCCACGCCAGAGTTGCCAACTGGGCAGGGGTTACTGTAGAAAAGAGAATAGGTTATTACGTCGACGGCTCCGAAAAAATCGAAATAGTTGACCTTCCGGGCATTTATTCCCTTTCTCCTAACAAAGAGGACGAAATTATTGCCAGAAACGCAATAATTAAGGACGATGCAGACGTTATTATAAACATTGCCGATGCTACAAATCTGGAGAGAGCTTTGTATCTTACGACCCAGCTTATGGAGCTGTCAATACCTGTTGTTTTGGTTTTAAACATGATGGACGAGGTGGCGTCTGCCAATAGTAGCATTGACCTTGATGCCATAAGTAAGGCATTGTTTCTGCCTGTCGTTCCTATTACGGCAAAAACAGGAGAGGGTCTGGAGGAGCTAATTCGTACAGCAAAGAGAGAGGCGCAAAACAGGGAGCCTAAAAGTATTCTGCTGCAAACGGATTTAGCAGAGGCTATCTCGGCTTTAAAAAGCGCTCTTTTAAAAATAAGCTGTAATAACGTTCTGTTTACTACTATTAAATTTATGGAGGGTGACAAAATCGTTAAAGAGGATTTGTATCTTGCTCCGTCAATTGAAAGTGAGATAGGAAGGATTTTGGCAGACAGCAAGGAAAATTTGCAGGAGACTATAATAAGCTATAGATACGCCTTTATTAGAGATACTGTAAAGCAGGTTTATCGTAAGGGAGCTGGCTCTTATGAGGAAAGCCCTTCAGATAAGGCAGATAATCTACTACTACATAAATTTTTGGCCATACCCTTATTCTTAGCCATAATGTTTGTTATTTTTCAGATAACCTTTGGCTTTATTGGTTCTACCCTTACAGATTTGATTGATGGGGCTTTTAGTAATACTATTTGCCCTTTTGTTACAGAGGTGCTGTCTAGTGGTGGTACACAGGACTGGTTAATCAGCCTTATTGTTGACGGTGGGCTGGTTGGAATAGGAACGGTGTTGTCATTTTTGCCACAGGTAGTGCTGCTGTTTTTGTTTTTGTCATTGCTGGACGATATTGGCTATACGGCTCGGACGGCGTTTATTATGGAGTTTCTTCTTAATAAAATAGGCTTAACAGGGCAATCCTTTATTCCTATGCTAATGGGGTTTGGCTGTAGCGTCCCTGCTATAATGGCTGCACGCTCTCTCCAAAGCGAAAAAGACAGGCGACTTACAATAATGCTTACTCCGTTTATGTCATGCTCTGCCAGATTGCCTGTATATGGCGTGTTTGCGGCGGCAATTTTTGCTAAGGCTAGCGGTGTTGTGGTTTTTTCTATATATATGATTGGGGTTATAGTTGCTATGCTATGCGGCTTTATCCTTAGCAAGACTGTTTTTAAATATGAAAAAGCAACATATGTATTTGAGCTTCCGAAGTATCGAAAGCCGTCTTTTGGAAGTATTTTGTTTAGGGTAATAAATAAAAGCAAGGATTTTATTATAAGAGCCGGGACAATAATGTTTACTGCTTCTCTTATAATTTGGTTTCTACAAACCTTTGATATTTACTTTGATTTTGTGTCTGACAATTCCCAAAGCATGTTTGCGGCTATAGGGAGATTTATTTCGCCTGTATTTGCACCCTTAGGCTTTGGTGAGTGGCAGGCCTCTGTTGCACTGCTTACAGGAGTTATTGCGAAGGAAGCAGTAGTTGCAACACTTGCTATATTGTATAACTCTGCTGATAATGGCTCACTGCTTGCTGCTATTGGACAGCATTTTACTCCGTTGGTTGCCTATGCTTATATGGTGTTTGTTCTTCTATATACGCCATGTCTTTCATCTATTGCTATAATGAGCCGAGAATTTAATTCTATTAAATGGACAGTCTTTGCTTTGTTTACTCAGACTGCCCTTGCTTGGTTGTTTGCATTTTTTATTTTTCAGGTTGGCTCGTTGTTTGTTTAATGGAAAAACTTCCGCTAATAAATTTTGTAAAGAAAAAGCTACTATATCTAGGGGTAAACCTACCCTTACAATATAGTAGCTTTATTTCTTATTCCTCTTCTGGTCCACCAAATCCAAATACTGCTCTTGCGCTTTCTGCCTGTGGGTCGTGCTTAATGTGCTTTGAATGGAATTTGCCATCGTGCTTTTTGTTGTTTTTTGTACTTTTCATTTTGTTGTTATTACTCTTGCTCATAATTCATCAATCCTTGTGGATACAAATTAATTCCCCCTAAAATATTCTGCCCTTTGTTTCGGAAATATAGTAATGTAAATTATGCAAGGTGTTTTTTTAAAAATGTTCAACTACGCCCAACGCACCTTAAATAAAAAACCTTTGCTAATATTCTAAAAATCAATTACAATTTTATTTAATTGGATTTTTATTTTTTTTATAAAGGTGATGAAATGATTAGAAAAGATAGAGAGAAAGATGAAACATTTGCCCTTGAGGTTGTTAAGCAGTGTGAGTATGCTGCCTTGGCTATGTTAAACGCAGACGGTACAGCATACTGTATACCTATATCGCATGTACTGTATAATGGGGCGGTTTATTTTCATTCTGCCATAAAAGGAAAAAAATGTGAAAATATAGAAGCCAACAGTAGGGTTTGCCTAACCTGTGTTACAGATACGGTGCTTGTGCCCGAAAGGTTAACCACAAGATATAAAAGTGCGGTAATTGTGGGGGACTGCTTTGTTGTCAACGATGTAGAGGAAAAAAAGGCTGCGCTGTTTGCTATAGCTGAAAAATATGCAAAGAGTCATATAGAACATGCTCAAGGTGAAATCGAACGCCACCTTAAGGGAACACAGGTTTATAAAATAACACCCCTTGAGGTTACTGGGAAAGGAAACCTATAGCTGGATTTGAGGTGCAGCATATATGGCTAATTGGAATTTGTGGCACGGGTGTAAAAAGATTAGCGAGGGCTGCCAAAACTGCTATGTTCATAGCATGGATACTAAGCATAACAAGGACATATCCGTTATAGCAAAAACAGGCAGCTTTGATTTGCCAATTAAGAGGAACCGTCAAAAGGAATATAAAATACCCAGCGGAGAGATTATTTGGACATGCTTCACCTCGGATTTCTTGCTTGCAGAGGCGGACGAATGGAGGCCTGCTGCATGGGCAATGATTAGGGAGCGCTCCGACTGTAATTTTTTGTTTATTACAAAACGCATAGACAGATTAGCACAGGTTTTGCCAGAGGATTGGGGAGACGGCTATGATAACGTAACTATTGGGTGTACCTGCGAAAATCAAAAACGGGCAGATTACAGGCTGCCTATTTTTTTGTCCCTGCCTATAAAGCATAGAGATATAATTTGCGAGCCGCTTCTTGAAGTTGTTGACCTTTCAAAATATTTATGCAGCAAAATCGAAAGGGTTGTAGCGGGGGGCGAATCGGGAATATACGCTCGGCCCTGCTACTATGAATGGGTGCTGGATATTAGAGAACAGTGTAAAGATTTTGGGGTTGGATTCTGGTTTAAGCAGACAGGCGCTAATTTTGTGAAGAATGGGAAGAAATATAAAATCGAACGAAAATATCAGCACAGCCAAGCTAGAAAAGCAAATATTGATTTAGAATAAGAGGTAAGAGCAAAAATGTCTTATAGAAAGGAGGATTCTCATGACTACCCACGAAATACTTAAGCAATATTTCGGCTATGACAGCTTTCGCATAGGTCAAGAGGAATTAGTTAATGATATATTAAAGGGCAATGACGTTCTTGGGATAATGCCCACGGGTGCTGGGAAATCCTTGTGCTTTCAAGTACCGGCGCTTATGCTGGGCGGCATAACCTTGATTATTTCACCACTTATTTCATTAATGAAGGACCAAGTGAACGCCCTTACGCAAAACGGCATTAAGGCCGCCTTTCTCAACTCGACTCTCACGGAGCGGCAAATGTGCCTAGCTTTAGAAAAGGCTGCGAAGGGAGCATATAAGCTTATTTATGTAGCACCGGAGCGGCTGATGTCTTATGATTTCCAAAGCTTTGCCCAGTCTGCTCAAATTTCTATGCTGACAGTAGATGAGGCGCACTGTATATCTCAGTGGGGGCAAGATTTTCGGCCTAGCTACGCAAAAATCCCCGAGTTTATAAACAAGCTGCCACAGCGGCCTGTTATATCGGCGTTTACCGCAACGGCTACCCCAAGGGTACGAAGTGACATTATTGAGCTGTTGGGGTTAGTTAAGCCTACAGAGCTGGTTACAGGCTTTGATAGAAAAAATCTTTATTTTGAGGTGCAGAAGCCAAAAAATAAGCTTTCTGCCTTGCTGCAAATAATGAGTGAAAAAAGGGGCAAGTGCGGCATAGTCTACTGCTCCACACGTGCCGCTGTAGAGGAGGTACATAATAATCTTCTTCTTAACAACTACAGCGCCTCTCGGTATCATGCCGGATTGTCGGACAAGGAGCGCCATGACAACCAGGACGATTTACTTTATGACCGTGTACAGGTAATGGTAGCCACTAACGCCTTTGGAATGGGCATAGATAAATCCAATGTATCCTTTGTAGTACATTACAATATGCCTAAGGATATTGAAAGCTATTATCAGGAGGCAGGACGTGCAGGGCGAGACGGTGAACCTGCGGAGTGTATTTTGCTGTACAGCGGTCAGGACGTGCGTACAAATTTATGGCTAATAGAAAATGCAAAGGACGTAGAGTACCCCGACAAGGCAACAGAATCATATCTTAAATAGCTTGACCGCAAAAGATTGCGTGAAATTACCTTTTATTGTGCTACAAGTGATTGTCTTAGAGGATATATTTTAAGATACTTTGGAGAAATGCCGTCAAATTTCTGCGGCAACTGCGGAAATTGCAGCACCAACTTTGAAACTGTGGATATTACTGTAGAAGCACAAAAAATTCTTTCCTGTGTCGCCAGAATGAAGGAGCGGTACGGCGTAAATATGGTAATTGACGTACTGCGTGGAAGCGAGAATGAAAAGGTGATGCGTCAAGGGCTTAATACTTTGTCTACATACGGCATACTTAAAAAGCCGGAAAAGGAGCTTCGTGAGATTATAAACTATCTGTTGCTAAACGGGTATTTGGTTAAAACAGATGACGAATATCCTATTGTACGCCTTGGGGAACAGGCGAATAGAGTTCTGCGCCAAGGAGAACCACTTGCAATGAAGCTGCTAAAGCAGGTAGAGGCGGAAGCGCCAAAAGCTCAAAAGAAAACTGCCTCACGTCCGGTTAATAACAATCTGTTTTCTATACTGCGTGAGTTACGTTTAGAAATAGCAAACGAGCAAAGGGTTCCAGCCTTTGTTATTTTTTCGGACAGCACCTTAACGGATATGTGCATAAAAATACCTGTCACCAGCGAGGAAATGTTAAAGGTTTCCGGTGTGGGACAGGTTAAGCTGGATAGATATGGAGAGCGCTTTTTGCAGGCTATTAATGAATTTGTGAAGGGTGACAGAAAGGATAAGGGCAGGGAGGAGCCTGTGGAGGTGCAGACACAAGCAAAGGAGCTTATGCCCAA
>CAYWBF010000010.1:0-17489 GCA_964456085.1 uncultured Eubacteriales bacterium | reverse complement strand
GATTACTACGGTGATTACTTTATCAATCCAAATGGTAATTATTGTTCTTGGCTCATACTCCTTTGGCAAGCTGCAGCCTTGGGGGCATAAGTGGATATTTGTTGTATACCTTACAGGGTTGTTTATTACCACAGAAATGATAACTGTGCCAAACTTTGTTACTATGAGGGATTTAAAGCTTATTGGTACACGAGCCTCCTTGGTTCTTCCCTATGTTACAACCGGTATAGCTCTTGCCACTTACATAATGACTAACTTTATAAAGGATTTGCCTAAGGAGCTGGACGAGGCAGCCTTAATTGACGGCTGCGGCTTGTTACGGAATCTTTGGTCGGTAACATTGCCGCTTATGGCACCTGTTTTAGCTACAGTTGTTATTTTTAACTTCCAAGGGGTTTGGAGCGAGTTTTATTGGGCGCTTATTATGATTAAGGACGAGAAGCTTAAAACTCTGCCACTTGGCTTAATGAATTTTCAATCTCAGTACAATACAGACTACGGGGTATTGTGTGCCGGCTTAACCATACTTATTTTGCCTGTACTGCTGGTTTATTTAAAAAGCTCTACTCATTTTATTGGAGGGTTAACTGCTGGTGCGGTGAAGGGATAGTATTTGGGATAACAAAACATTTTTTGGAGGAGTTATGGACAGAATTTTAAAAAACAATGAAGGCATTGAAATTATTTTCAATAAAGTCGGAGGCCTGAAGCAGATTTTATTTAGCGGAGTCAGTCTTGTAGATGATAATGCTGACAAAAATATTCTTGAAATTTCTATTAACGATACCATTTATACACAAGAGAAGGATTTTAAACTTATATCCTATGATGAATGTAAAGAAAGCGTCTTAAATATAAAATATTCTATTCTGGATAATATAGAGCTTACACTTTTTTTAAGCCTAGAAGCTACTGTGCTTACGGCTAAAGCCGGTATTAAATATAGTGGTGACGAGAAGCATACTGTGGATTTTGTTTCATTTATTTTTCCCGGAATAAGAATAAAGGGGAAGGCCAGTGATATTTTTAATGCTCCTGGGCAAGGCTCTTGCTTTGAAATCACCTCGGATAATATAAATTTTAGGCCTAATATACCTGTTGTAGACTTAGCGGCCTTTGAAACCAAGGAGGATATGTTTTCTACAACTCCTGATAAAGGAGCGGGGTTGTTTATTATTTATAATGACGGAATAGCCGTTAGTGCTTACCCTTATTCAGTAAGGGAGAATTTTTTTCCTATGACTAGTATAAATGGTGACGGAGTTAACTTAATTTACCGCAACATGGTATGCTTCCGAGCAGATAGATTTAGGGAAATGGTTACAGGATGCGTTTATTTATACTTTGGGGAGAATATAGATGCTTGCTTGAATAATTATAGGGCGTTTCTTGTAGAGGATATTAAAATCACCGCACTTAAGCCTCCGGCATGGGTAAAGGCTGGGGCAATTTTGGAGATGCATATAAATCAGATAGGGGATTTTGAAAAGGGCATTGCCCATTTAGATGAGTTTAAGGAAATGGGGATAAAGACCATTTATCTTCTGCCATGCCTGTTGTATCCGAATTTCTTAAAGGAAGGCAGATACATACACGGCTTTAGAGATGCAGGTTCGCCTTACAGCGTAATTGATTACTATACCATTGACCCGTTATCCGGCGGCGAAGTGGCGTTTCGCAAATTTGTTGGAGCTGCTCATAGCCGTGGCTTGAAAATATTATTTGACCTTGTTCCACAAGGGGCTTCTGCCTATGGACAGCTATTTGAAGAAAAACCACACTGGTTTTGTAGGAACAGGGAAGGGGAGCTGTTTTGCTCTCACGGCTGGCAGAGTACGTATTCCTTGGACTGGGCAAATCCAGAGGTTACGGAATTTTTCGTAGATATGGCATCTTTTTATGTTAAGGAGTTTGATATTGACGGTTTTAGGATAGACGCTCCCCACTGGAAGGAGCCTAATATGGCAGAGGACTTACCTTATCATGCAAGCTATACATGCTTTGGAAGTATAAGACTGGTGGACAGGATTTTGGAGAGGGTTAAGGCTATAAAGGAGGACGTATTTTTCCTATGCGAGCTTTGGGGGGCTTGCTATCAGCATCAAACCCATGCTCAATGTGAATACAACATTCACTGGATGTTGTACAACGTAGCGCAAGGCAACTACACAGGACGTGATATGCAGCAATGGTACAGAATGTATGAATATACCCAGGCTCCAAAATCTATAAAGGCTACCTTTTTGGAAACCCACGACACAGCATTGCTTACTCCTCCGGGGGAAGCGTTAAGAGGCTCTAAGGTTACAGAGGTTCTTTTTAACGCTAGTATGTTTCTTGGGCATGTGCCCATGATTTGGTACTCAGAGCTTGAATATAGAAGCAGCTATTATAAGCATATGCTAGGCCTTCGTAATAGCCAGGTGGAATATTTAGACGAGCCTGTCAGTGTTGACAAGGTTTTAGCTGACAATGAAAATGTTTTCACTGCAGCACGTAATGTTGGTAAGCGACTATTGTTCCTTGCTAATTTTTATAGAGCGCATATTAAGACTAGGATTTCAGAGAGCGGATTTTTTGGTCTAAACCCGGAGAAACGGTATAAATTTAAAAATCTATATACAGGTAAGGATTTTGTGTTTTATAAAAAAGGTACTGACGGATTGCTCTATGAATATGTTGAATTTCTTGGAAGTGAATTGGAGGCGCTTGAATTTGGGTTGTTCTCCTTTACAACTTACTGGCTGGAGTTGGTTGAGGTAGGTGACAAGAATGGCTTGCGTTAATCTTGGCGATATAAAGCTAAATGGTGGTTATGAAAATGGGGTTTATTATTTTAAAGGAATACCATACGCTCAGTCACCTGCAGATGAACTTAGATTTAAACCGCCTCAGCCTATTTCAAATACCCCCAGAGAAATAAGCTGTACCGAATACAGAACCATGAGTTTACAGGAAAATCAAGAATCCGGGGAGGACTGCTTGTATCTCAATGTTTTCAGTACAAGCTTGGAAGGCAGCAATAAAAGCGTTTTGGTGTGGGTTCATGGTGGAGGATATACAATAGGCAGCGGCAATGTGCCTCACACTGTAGGAGAAAAGTTTGCAAAAGAGGATATTGTATTTGTTTCTGTAAATTACAGAGTAGGGATTTTGGGGTTTTTAAATATAGATGAGCTTGGGGAGGATTACTCCGCCTCAAGCAACAACGGATTTCTTGACTTGCTTCAAGCATTGAGATTTATTAATGATAATATTCATCATTTTGGGGGAGATAAAAATAAAATAACACTTATGGGACAGTCTGCCGGTGCTAAAAGTGTTGCCTCCCTTATGTTTACGCCTTTGTCTACCGGACTTTTCGGCAGAGCCATTCTGCAAAGCGGATCATATCAATCTATTCGCAGTCTTGAAGCAACAAGATACATTTATAACAAAGTAAAAACTCAGCTTAAAGATGGAGAAAGCCTGCTTACTGCTTATCCTGAAAGAATTTTGGAGCTGCAAAGAAATATTGCTACCACCGAAAACGCATCTCTTTATATGTTTGGCCCTACAATAGATGGCGTAGTCTTTAAGGATAGTCCAGAGACTATGCTAAAAGCCAATACCATAAACCCTGTGCCATGTATTATTGGAATTAATAGAGATGAGTGCAATTTATTTTTAAACAATAATCCTATGTATTCATCAAGAGATTATGATACGCTATGGAATATTATGGGTAAAAACGCTGACCTTGTACTAGAGGAGTACGAGAACTTAGAAGAAAAGACATTTGAGGCGTATTCCGAGCTGCTCTCAAGGGTACAGTATAAAATTCATTCCTATAGATTGGCAGAATATTTAAGAGCAAATTGTTATTTTTATAGCTTTAACTGGGAAGGAATTTACAAGGCTGCTCACGCCCAAGAGCTTCCATTTATTTGGAATGAATGTGGCGAGGAGGATATTTGGCGCATAAAAAAAGATACCTTGATGTCAAAGTATCTTTTTGAGTATTGGTGCGCATTTGTAAAGGAACAGCCTATGGTTAGCCATGGCTTAAGGTGGCCAATGGTTAAGGAAAATTCTATGATTAACTTTGATGATGAGGTCACAGTTTCGCCATTTATTTTTGATTTTGATATTTGTAGCCTAGGAGATAGTATATTTGTAGTTTAAGTTTTAGATAAAAAGGCGTTTGGACAAAAAACCAAATGCCTTTTTATATTTATCGATTTTTAATAATAAATCCCATCAGAAACCCCCATCTTATTTTCGCTAACCTCACGAAATTTCCCCGGGGATATTTTAATGCGCTTTTTAAACTGCTTATAAAAATCAGAGTTGTTATTAAACCCTACCTTATAAGCAATCTGGGTGATGCTGTCCTCAGTAGACAGCAAGAGCTCACATGCTTTAGCTATTTTATAGTTTATTATGTAAGCCTGTGGAGATATGTTCATTTCGCTGACAAAAAGCTTATATAAATATGTACGGTCAATTGACAGGTGGTTAGCAAGAGTTCCAACGTTAATGTCCTTTGTATAATTCTCGTGAATATACTTTAAGCCGTTTTCAATAAAGTAAAATTTACTGCGGCGTCCCTCGTTATAGGCTTCAATATTATTGAAGAAGTCATACAAATAATACGCCGTGGAAAAGGTTAGGACAGTGGGATTAATTATAGAGATATAAAGGTTTACAAGAATTTCTCTAGTGTCTAGCTTTGAGTTGGTTATTTTAAAAATTGGATCTTTTCTGGTAAAGCTGGAGTATTTTAAGTATTCGCTAATGGAATCTCCCTTCACACCCATCCAGAAATATTCCCAAGGGTTGTCCTTGTCTGGATAATAACTGGACGGCTCCCCAGGAAAAATTATAAAACCACTTCCCTCAGTAAGCTGATATGTTTGCTCCTTGGTTTTTAGCCAGCCGCTTCCGCCTGTTATATAGTGAACACGGTAGTGCTCTCGTATAAAGGATTGCAAAATCCTGGAAGGGTCAGCCCTTTCCCAACCCAAGCCTACAATATTTATGTTTTCATGTCTTTTGTCAAATCTATCAATATTCATAGCCGCAACACCTCCTGATATAAAAATATTAACATATATAATTTAATTGTCAACATAAGTACATAAATATTCAACATAACAAGTATCTTAAGCTAACCCTTAATGGTATAATTGAACAAAATCAAGGTTGGGAGGGTAAATTTATATGAAAAAGAAAGGCGGATTTGGTACCCAAGAATATATTTGGTACTTGTTTTTGTTGCCTACTTTTTTAGGAATTGTACTTTTTATGTTATATCCTGTAATTGAGTCCTTCAGGTTAAGCTTTTTTAAATCAAATGGAACCATTGAAAGCTTTAATGGCATAAAAAACTACACCTATATTTTGGGTAACAGCGTTTTCAGAACTACAGTCTTTAATACTTTTTTTATTAATTTCTTTCAATTGCTGTTTACAATGCCCGTAGCGTTTGTCATTGCAGTAGCGATTAACTCGATCAGCATGGGTAAAAACGTTTTGAAATCTCTTTTCTTTATACCGTACATAACACCGGCAATAGCAGCAGGTACATTGTTCCTGTATGTGTTGCATCCAAACGGGATTTTAAACAGCTTCACAGCCTTACTCGGAGCGCCTGTAATTTCTTGGCTGGAAAACGCCTGGTCGGCTAGGTTTGGGGCGGTAATTCTTGGGGTTTGGCGTACACTGGGCTTTAACATAATAATTTATCTGGCATATTTGCAGGCTATTTCTCCTGAATATTACGAGGCCTCATATATTGATGGCTGTACAAGGCTCCAGTCTCACATGTACATAACAATGCCCCAAATGACAGGTGCCTTTTCCTTCCTATTTATAATGGGCTGGATTAATGGGCTTCAACGTTTTACAGATGTTTACGCTTTGGGCGGCCCAACAGGAGCACCGGCAAGAGCTTTACAAACTATAGTGCTGTTTATATATGAACGTGGTTTTGGCAATTTTGAGTTTGGTGTAGCGGCGGCGGCATCATATGTGCTGTTCTTGATTATTATGGTTTTCACCTACATCAACGTAAAATTAACCAGAATGGATTCATAGGAAAGGAGTCTTTGTATGGATAGCGGTCTTAAGTCTATGAGAAAAGCAGATATTTTCATTGCAGGGTTTTTACTTATCATAGGGATTATTATTGTACTTCCCTTTGCTTGGATGGCTGTGGTGTCCTTTGAGCGTTACGCCAATATTCAGCCGCCCTTCCCACCTTCCTTCATTCTTAAAAACCCATCTACCTTTAATTTCAAAATAATCACAGAAAATGGCGCAATATACCGTGCCTACATAAACTCCCTAATAGTTGCAGGTTTCAGCGTAGTAATAAACCTGATATCTGTTTTGGCTGGGGGCTATGCTTTATCAAAGGGCACCTTTAAGGGCAAAAAGGCTATAATGCTTATAATTCTGGCGACTATGATGATTCCTTTTGAAACAAGAGTTATACCCATGTTTAAGATGTTTTCAGCCGTTGGGCTTGTAAATAGCTTTATACCCCTTATTGTGCCAAATATAATCGACGGCTTTGGGTTGTTACTTGTTAAACAGTTTTTTGATAAGCTGCCCGACAGCTTAAGAGAAGCGGCGCAAATAGACGGCTCCGGTGAATTTAGAACCTTCTGGTCGGTATTTATGCCTCTTACCTCTCCAATTATTGCTACTATTGTAATACTAAAATTTATGGACAGTTGGAATTCCTTCTTATGGCCTCTTGTTGTTCTTACCGGCGAAAAAATGCGTACTGTTCCCATTTTTATATCCGCCTTTTCCTATGAGGGTGGCACTCGAAGGGCAGGAAGCACAATGTGCGTAGCCTTCCTTGGAATTATTCCTGTGCTTATTGTATTCCTCAGTATGCAGAAGCATATTATTCAAAGTATTGCATTAAGCGGTGTAAAGGGAGAGTAGTAATTTTTGTTTACCAAAGCTATACTGCTGTATTTATTAGCAGCGGCATAGCTAAATAATAAAAAGTAAAAATTAAAGGAATCGAAAGGAGAATTATTTATGAAAAAGATTATTTGCAGTGCTATTTCAATTGCAATGGCAGCTACTATTTTTGCTGGCTGCAGCAGCAGCGCCGCACCTGCCTCTGCACCTGCTCCATCTGCCGCTCCTGCTGCATCAGCAGCCGCACCTGCACAAGGCGCTGCTCCGGCAGCAGCCTCCGGCGCAAAAACCGTCCTTAAGGTACAGTGGATAGGTGATTTTCAACAAAGTGACTCCACTGACCCTGTTTCCGGCGTAGCTAAAAAGGGTGTACATGTACTTGAAGAAGAATTTGAAAAGCTTAATCCTAACGTAGACCTTCAATACGTATTAATGGGATGGGACGATTATCAGAAAAAGACTCAAACCATGTTAATGTCCGGTGAAGCAGACGTTTTCCAAGCACCCGGTATCGGCAGCGTTGCTGAGCAGGGCTTGCTCGAGCCTTTACAGCCATACATAGACAGAGATAAATTTGACCTTGGTGTATATATTGACGGACAGGTTGACGGCTGGAAGGTTGTTGGCCCTAAGGATACCGAGCCTGTTATTTACGGCTTGCCTTTAATTGGAGATACTCGCTTTATTATTTACGACAAGAAAATATTTGACGATTGGGGCGTACCATATATCTCTGATACACCTACACCTGAGGAATTAATTGAAGCCGCAAAGAAAATGACAGGTAAGAATCCAAAAACCGGCAAGGATAATTATGGTATCTTCCATAAGGGTACTGACGCCGGAGATGTAGTAATGAACCTTAACGAGTATTTTGGCGGAACATGGGGCACAGGCAACCGTTCCTCCGAGCTAAAGGTTAACTTTGATACTCCTGAAATGATTAAGGCTTTTGAAACCTTATTAGAAGTCAACAAATATGCTCCAAGTGGTGTAATGGTAAACCAAGGCGGCGAATCCTTCGGTCTTGAGGACAATGTAATAGCCATTCACATGCGTTGTAATCCAGCGGCAATAAATAATATTATTGCTTTGGGGTTAAATGACAGATATGCAGTTGCTAGACTTTTCATTAACGAAAAGGAAGGCAAAGGCGGATTATTTGCAGGCAGCCCAATTGTTGTTGCTGCAAACAGCAAGGCAAAAGACGCAGCTTGGGAATATATTAAGTTTACCTCTACAGATTTCTTTATGAATTATTTCTGGGAAAACCAAAGAAATGAAGGTTTGCCTACATTAAAATCCGTGCTCGCTATTGATGAGGTTAAAAATAATACTAACGTAGCTGCTATATTTAATTCTATGAAATATTTATGGACACCAAGATACGTTTACAGAGCAGGTCAAGGCAGGCAAGCATTAACAGCCGCTATTGAGGACGCAACACTTAACAATAAACCAGCCAAGGATGCTTTAGCAAACGCTCAAAAAGAAGTTGATGAATGGGTAAAAACACAATAGGGACTATTCCTAACAATTGGTCGTCGCTATGCCACAGCAATTCCAGCGAATTGCTGTGGCGGCTGACCAAATTATTAAAAATAAGAGGATTATTGACTATGACTATGATAACGGCACATGCAGGGTGTGAAAACACTGTTTCCGGCTCAATTGACAATATCTATACAGCAATAAACAACGGGGCTGATTGTGTAGAATTAGACATTCGTATTTTCGATGGAGAATTATTTCTTTCACACGACCCAATAAATAAGGAAGACCTTTCCGGCTACACCACCCTAAGGCAAGTGCTGGACATAATAAAAACCAGCGGCCTAAGTATAAACTGCGACATAAAAGAGGAAGGGGCCACTGAAGCGGTTCTAAAATTTTTTATAGAAAACAATATGGAGCATAGGTTAATTTTTACAGGCGATTTTATACTGCCAAAGTCAGAGGGGCGTCAACAGTATAGATGTTTTTTGGCTTTGGAGCATATTTTGCCTGGACTAGGCGACGAGGAAATATCAGAGCAAGAAGCACAGGAGGCTATTACCAAGTTTATGAAGCTTAAGGAAACGATGCATATTTTCGGGATAAATACTGAGTATACCAATCTTTCCCCAAAAACTATCGCCTTGTTTCATGAAAGCAATATACCCCTTTCTGTCTGGACTGTGGACGATGAGAATGCGCTAATAAGGTATTCGACCTATGACCTGTTTAATATAACTACTAATAAGGTTTCTAGCTTATATAATGTTTTGAAAAGAGGTTTGCTTTGAAAATTAAATTATTAGGAACAGCGGCAGCAGAGGGTTTTCCGGGATTATTTTGTAATTGTGAGCCTTGCAGACAGGCAAGGCAGCTTGGTGGAAAGAATATTCGCAGACGCTCCTGCGCTATTATAAACGACAGCTTTCTTATTGACTTTTCCCCGGATATTTATACCCAAGCCTTAATGCATAATTTAGAGCTTTGGAACTTAAAATCCTTGCTCATTACGCATACACATGGTGACCATATTGATTTGGAAGAGCTTGTTTTGCGCTCCACAGAGTATTTTTGCCATATACCCGAAAGCGTTAAGCTTACTGTTTACTGTAATGAAACGGTGAAGGGGCTTATAGAGGAAGCGATTAAAAATGGAAGCGACAAGCCATTGGATTTTTTGATTTTCCATGTGTTAAAGCCTTTTGAGGAATTTGAGGTGGAGGGCGTAAGGGTTACGCCTTTGCCAGCTAACCACAGCAAGGGTGAGGAAAGTATGGTGTTTTTGCTGGAGGAAGATGGCAAGAGTTTTCTTTACTGCAACGATACTGCATACCCTCCAAAGGAAACGGTGGAGTTTTTAAAAACCAAAGAACTTGATGCCATTGGCTTTGATTGCACCACAGGCAAAACAAAACCCGGTAAGACACATATGAACTTTGAGCAAAATATAGAGCTTAAAAACGAACTGGGTACTGCCGTGCACAAGGACACCTTTTTATATATTACCCATTTTTCTCATAACTGTCTGGATTCCCACGAACAGCTAGTGCAGCTCGCACAACCGGAAGGATTTAGTGTTGCGTTTGACGGTATGGAGGTTGTGTTGTCGTGAAAGAGATTTTTAATACCGTTGTAACCTTGCGTCCAGAGGACTCAAAGACGAATATTTCGGTTGATTTTCAGTTGGATAGGAATTTTGCTGGTCTGAAAATTTCTTGCAGCTATCAGCCTAAAAATATTGAGGACGTTGAATTGGCAGAGGCGTTAATAAATGAAGCGCTTGAAAAGTATGTTCCCTCTCAGCACAGAGAAAAATGGGGCGGCTGGGAACGCTATCTGCCACTAACAAACCTTGTTACCCTATCCTTGGACTACGAAGGCAGCTACTTGGGTTGTGCACACAGACACTCAAATGAGCAGGTACATTATATTTCGGAGTTGTTTTCCTCTCCGGGATTTATCAAGAGCAAGGCCGCAAAAGGAAGGTGGCAGGCGGTTATTAATGTTCATTCTGTTAGTTCTCCTACTGTACCTTACAGTATTTCAATTTTTGGCTTAGAAAAAGACGATGAGCTGCCCATAGATAAGGAAGCCATTGAATTTAAAACACCTATATCTGTTAAGACTTTTGAAAATGTCTCAACCTCTGATGTGGTATTTAAAGCCTTTGAGCTGCATACACATACACTTAATAGCGACGGGCAGTTTACTGTTGAGGAGCTTTGTAAAAACGCAATAGCCTATGAGTACGACGGTATTGCACTAACAGACCATAACACAATGGCAGGCTGGCAAGGCTTGACACCTTTGTTGGCGGCGGCAACACTTCCTGTCATTAAGGGTATCGAGTGGACTACATATTTTGGGCATATGCTGGTGCTAGGAGCGACGGAGTATGTGGACTGGCGGCAGGCTGTGCCTGATACCATTGACCAGCATATTAAAAAAATCCGCGAGGTAGGGGGCGTTGTTGGTATTGCTCACCCCTTTACTGTTGGTAGTCCGTTATGTACAGGCTGTAACTGGGCGTTTAATGTAAGCAAATGGGAAAATGTAAATTATATTGAAGTATGGTCAAAGCCTTACCCTATGACACATTTTGAAAACCCTATGTCCTTTGACTTTTGGACGGAGCTTTTAAACAAGGGCTATAAAATAGCCGCCACAAGTGGAAGGGACTGGCATGGGCCTGATAAGGAACGTGTACATACTGCGTCAACTTATTTGGGCATCGAGGGTAAGCTTGATTCCGAAAGTGCAGTAGATGCTATAAGAGAAGGCAGAACCTATGTAACAGCTGGCCCAGCTATGGATATTAAACTGGAAATAGGGTCAAGGACTTTTATTATTGGAGACACAGCACCCCAAGGCTATGGCTTATTAAAGGTAGCTATTGATGAAAAAGCACGCAGGGGCGTATGGGAGGGTTTTAATATTAAGCCCAAAACCATACAGCTTACATTAAATGGCATAAACCAGCGCACCCTTAAATATGAGCAGGTAGCGCATGGGGGTGCAGTACATTTTAATGAAGAATTTCAAAAGGGATGGATTAGAATAGAGGTGTACGGAGATTATTTAGACAGGGAGGACACGCTTTTAGCCTTTTCCAGTCCCATATATATTGAATAAAGGAGTTTGTTGCTATGATTAAGTTAGGAATCATTGGTCTTGGAGAAGTAGCGCAGCTTATGCATATTCCCGTTTTGTGCGACTTAGGGGATAAGTTTAAAATTACGGCTATTTCTGACGTTTCACCTTCGCTTGTTAAATTTATTTTAGAAAAATATAGTATCCCCAACGCCTTCTTAACCGCAGAGGAGGTTGTAAGCTGTGACCAGGTTGACGCTGTGCTTGTGCTTTCTCCTGACCAGTACCATTGTGAATACGCAAAAATGGCTTTAGAAAATGGGAAGCATGTATTTATAGAAAAACCTATTGCCTTATGCGAGTCCGAGCTTAACTCACTTATTGAGGCAGAGCAAAAGGCACATGATAAGGTTGTAATGGTAGGCTACATGCGCCGGTTTGCTGGGCCATTTTTAAAGGCTAAGGAGATTTTGGAGAGGGAGCCTAAGGATGTTAGGTACATAAGATGCAGAGATAATATTTGTGAAGGGCCTTTTTATGTTGGCCAAACACGTCCTGTGTTCTGCCCAAGTGATGTGCCCGGAGAGATTATAGAAGCAAGCGGCAAGCTTAGAGCAAAGCAAATTGAAGAATCCATAGGCACAGACTTAACACAAAGGCAAGCCTTTACAGCACTGTCTGGCTTGGGCTGCCATACACTATCGGCAGTACGAGAGCTGGTAGGCTTACCAAAGGATATAAAATCTGTAACCACCTTGAACAACGGCACCCATCTTGTAATTACCTTTGAGTATGAAGGCTTCTTGTGCCTTTATGAATTGGTTAATGACCAAAGCTTTGTAGATTTTGACGCAGCTATAGAGCTGTTCCAAGGCGACCGCAAGCTGAAAATAAAATATGAAACACCTTACATAAGACACCAGCCATCTCACCTAGAGGTTATTGAGTCCACCAACACAGATACAAAAACAACCACCTACGGCCCATATTTCGCAGATGCATTCACTACAGAGCTTGTGGAATTTTATAATTGCATCATTGAGGGCAGAGCACCTAAGACATCATTAGAGGACGCAAAGCAGGACTTATTGCTGTTTAAGAAGATTGTTTCTAAAATCGGAGGTTGAGTATGAGTAATATAGTTATAGGAACTGCACCCTGCTCTTGGGGTGTTTGGTATAAGGACGGTACGCCTTCCGGCACGCCATATGATATTTTTTTAGACCAGGTTGCCGCTGCAGGGTATAATGGCTTGGAGCTTGGCCCTATTGGGTATCTTCCAACAGAGGAAGCGGTTTTGCGTGAGGAGCTAAAAAAACGTGACCTTACCTTATATGCAGGTACAGCTTGCTATGAGTTTGTATCCTTTAAAAGCTTTAGTGACGTTAAGCCTCTGCTTGATGAGGTTTGCGGTGTAATAAGCAAATTTAATGCACCTTACCTAGTTACAATGGATGGCTCGGAGTTTGGCAAGCACGGAGTACTAAAAAAGGATATAACTGCCCAACAATGGAACAACTACATCCAAATGTTTAAGGAAACAGGACTGTATACCCAAGAGAAATACGGTATAAAAACTGTTTTTCACCCTCATCTTGATTCCCTAATCGAGTATGATTCAGAAATAGAGCGAGTTATGTTTGAAGCCAACCTAGACTTATGCTTTGACACCGGCCACCACGTTTACTGTAACGGTGGAGTAGAGCCAAAGGACAAAAGCGCATTAGACTTCATCATGAAATATCCAGAAAAAATGGCATACCTTCATTTTAAAAATATGGACGGCGCTGTGAAAAAGCGTGTCAACGAAGAAAAGCTATCAGGTCACCAAGCGTTTGACCTTGATGTAATGTGTAATTTAGACGAAGGCGTAATTGACTTCATTGAGCTAAAGGCTGTGCTGGACAAAATAAATTTTAAGGGCATAGGCATTATAGAGCAGGATATGCCTACAGCTACTACGGAGCAGTGTTTCAAAGTAGCAAAACATAATATAAATTATCTAAAGACTATTGGAATGTAACAAAGTGAGCTTGTAGAAATCACAAATAAAAATGGAGCCGAGGCTTGTTGAGATATTATTACTTCAACAAGCCTCGGCTCCATTTTTATGCTTGAACGTACTGCTAAAAAACAGCTGGCATATAAATCGATGAAAACAAATTTTTAGCATATCTATCGGTCATACCGGCAATAAAATCACACACCACAACCGCTTTATCCTCGTCTCTGTTAAGCATCTTAACAAACTCGGGAGACATTTTTTCCGGATTCTCATAAAAATACATGTAAAGCTGACGCAGCATTTGATGAATCCGCTGTTTTTCCAAAATCTGCGGCTGGCTTAGGTAGAGATTCTCAAAAAGGAAAGCTCTTAAGCGGCTCATAGCCGATTTAACTTCCTTTGAAAGCAAAATTTCATTTTTGTCATAGCTTTGGTAAATACAATCCTTTATAAGGAGGTCAATTCTATGTGAACTGGTTCTGCCCAATACTTCCGTACATTCCTGCGGAAGGTCACCTTCCTTCAAAAAGCCGCTTCTTATTGCGTCGTCAATATCGTGGTTAATATAGGCAATCTTATCGGAAAGCTGAACCACCTTGCCCTCAAGGGTTTGTGGTGCACCGCTGCCCCTATGATGGAGTATGCCGTCCAAAACCTCCCAAGTTAGGTTTAAGCCGTTGCCGTTATTTTCTATTTTGTCTACCACACGCACACTTTGCTGATTGTGGTGAAAATCCGTACCCAAAAGCTCTTGCATAATATCGCTTAGCACTTCTTCGCCCATATGCCCGTAGGGCGTATGCCCAAGGTCATGAGACAAAGCTATGGCTTCTGTTAAATCCTCGTTCAACTTTAGGCCACGGGCAATAGTGCGTGAGATTTGCGACACCTCCAAAGTATGGGTGAGCCTTGTTCTAAAATGGTCGCCTTCCGGAGATATAAAAACCTGAGTTTTGTGCATCAGACGCCGAAAAGCCTTAGAATGTGTAATCTTATCCCTGTCCCTTTGAAACTCTGTTCGTATATCACATTTTTCTGATGTACGCTTCCTACCTTTTGTAGCGTTGCTTTTTACAGCAAAAGGACTAAGCCGTTCCTCATCTTGGGCTTCAAGTATTTCTCTTATATTCATAAAATCACCTCTAAAAAAAGCTGTACACCCAAACGTGTACAGCTTTTCTATTATCATATAGGATAATGTGAGTTTGACGAAATTGCAAAAACCGCAATTTTGTCAAACAAAACGCAAAATTGCTTAGCAATTTAAGCCGCTAAAGCAGCTTATTCGACTTCGTCGAACTCACGTTAGGATACTTTTTATAAAATGCGTTTTCCAGCTTGCATTAATATATTCTTATTGTCAGCTTTAAGATCAATACTTGGTTTAGGCTTACTAGGCTTAAACGCACTTTCAACGTCTGTGTTTATTTTAATTACACAACTATCACAAAATTTTCCTCTGCTGATAGGTGTTCCGCAGGATTGACATAAAACGTCACCGTGCATTCCCTTTGATATTTCAAGCCGTCCATCTCTTACATAACGCATAATTTTTTTTGAGGTAACACCAGTGGCTTCAACTATGTCCTTCATAATACAGGAGGGATTATCTCTAATAAATTCCTTAACAGTTTGAAAATCCTTCTCGTCTTGTTTTTCACATGCTGAGCAAACAATACTACCTGTATAAGTAAATACCTTACCGCATTTCGGGCAATTTCTAATATCCATAAAAATCCTCCTAACAACGCCACATATAGAAACATCTTATTATGAATATATTACAAAAATGCAAAATTTGCAACAAGTTTTTCTGGATTTTAGCTTTTAGCATAGAGCACTTGACGTAATTTTGGGTTGGCCAAAATGATTTTTATAACAGGCACCCCTATGCAAGTAACAACAGCAAACTGACCAGCCATTACTGAAAGCACAGTTAAGATTAACAGCGGCTTAGAAGGGCTTGGGTCTAAGTACCAAATCATAAAGCCTATGGAAGAATTGAACAAGGTTGGCCATAGACTGGCTAAAAAAAGTCTCTTTGTCTTAGTGATACATAAAATCGCAATTGCTGTGCTAAGTGTCCCCACAATAACGTCCAGCATGCCATAGGGTGAACCAAGTATATTGGTAATCAAGCACCCAATAATTACACCCACACCATAAGCAGGGTTAATAAATGCAAACAGGTTTAGCACCTCTGCCAGCCTAAGCTGCACCATACCAAAGCTGATGGGTGCAAAGGCAAGAGAAATGCTTGTATAAATGGCTGCAACAACTCCGGCTATAGCCATATTTCTTATTTTATAATCCATATTATTCCTTTCTTTTAAACACGGCTGGGGAATCCAACCTTTTTATATACCTTAGAAATAGTTCTGTTGGCAATATGATTAGCCTTCTCCGCACCCTCCCTTATAACTTGGTCAACAAAATCCTTGTTGGCAGAAATTTCCTTAAATCTATCCTGAACAGGTTTTAGCTCTTCAATGATTGCGTCGGCAACGTTAGCTTTAAAAAATCCGTAATCCTTTCCTTCAAAGCGTTCCTCTGTTTCAGGAATAGATGCACCGGTCATAGCACAGTAGATGCTTATTAGATTGCTAACTCCCGGCCTGTCCTCGCCATATTTTACCGTCCCAAAGGAATCGGTAACGGCTTTTTTAACTTTGCTGCGTATAATATTTGGTTCGTCAAGCATATAAATTACATTATTGTCGTTTACAGATTCTGATTTTGACATTTTTTTCGTAGGCTCCTGCAAGCTCATTATCCTTGCGCCTATTTTTCCAATAATAGGCTCTGGGATAGTGAACACGTCACCATAAATGTTGTTAAACCGTGTAGCAATATCTCTGCATATTTCAATATGCTGACGCTGATCCTCGCCTACGGGCACAAGGTCAGTGTTGTATAGCAGAATATCCGAAGCCATTAAAACAGGATATGTGTATAAGCCAGCGTTTATGTTTTCAGCATGCTGTGCTGATTTATCCTTAAACTGGGTCATTCTGTTAAGCTCGCCCATATAAGTAAAGCAGTTTAACACCCATGTTAGCTCTGCATGGGCAGGTACATGAGATTGATAGTACAAAATGCATTTTTCTGGGTCTAAGCCTGCTGCTAGGTAAATAACAATTAAATCTCGTGCTCTTTTACGAAGAGCGGCAGGTTCTTGCCTTACGGTAATAGAATGCATATCCACAACACAAAACAATGAATTATATTGGTCTTGCAACGCCCGCCAGTTTTTAACGGCGCCTATATAGTTACCAATCGAGGGATAATCAGTAGGCTGCATACCGCTATACATAATCTTTTTGTCTTTAGTCATTAAAAAGAATACCTCCTTCTTAAAAAAATAAGGGAATATTTCAATGAAATATTCCCTTTAGATTATCATAAAGTTGTTTAGAAGTAAAGGAATCTACAGAGTTTTCCCTACTTATTCTTGGTTTTGCTAATATATAAGTCTGCTAGTGATGAAATAAAAACGGCGTTAGTAGGTTTTTTCTCTGTTTTTGAGGTGTACTCCAAAAGGCTGTAGTAGTTTTGGGAGTAACCTTTTTCCCAGGTTGTTTCAATTGCGTGTCGTATGGAGCGTTCTACTCTTGAGGTTGTGGTTTTGTTTATGAGTGCAACCTCTGGATATAATTTTTTTGTGACACCTTCCATGATTTTGGGGTCTTTTATAGTGAGAACGATTGCTGTTTTTAAATATGCATAGCCTCTTAGGGAGGGCTTCATGCCTATTTTATTGAGTGCGTAGGAGGCGAATTCTTCGGGGCTTGATGGGATATAATGTTCAACGTGTTCTTCGGAAATGTCGATTGTTCGCTTTTTGTTAAGAGATTTTTTTTGATTGTACAGCTCGGTTATTCGTTTTTGTAAAACATTAGTGTCAAACGGCTTTAATACAACGTAGTCTGCACCGAGATCCATAACCCTTTTCGTAACTTGTCCGCTACTAACAGCGGTG
>CAYWBF010000009.1:0-17509 GCA_964456085.1 uncultured Eubacteriales bacterium | reverse complement strand
GAAACAGCAACCCCCGGCAACGAGGAAAGCAAAATCCGTCTAAGGCTGTTGCCCAGGGTGGTGCCATAACCTCGCTCAAGAGGTTCTACCACAAAGCGCCCATATTTGCCGTCGTTTGAAATTTCGGCAATTTCTATGCGAGGTTTTTCAAATTCAAACACGCATTCAAACCTCCCTTTATAATAACAATACCGCTATTATTTAGAATATAACTCAACAATAAGTGTTTCACGTACGTTAATATTAATCTGGTCACGGGTTGGAACTGCATTAACGGTTCCGCGAAGGTTTTCAAGGTCAGCAGAAAGCCATTCTGGAACAGCTCTGCTAGAGGTCACGTCCACGATGTCTTTAAACCTTTGAAGCTGTTTCTTTGAATCATGTATGGAAACCACGTCCCCAACCTTAACCTGGTATGAAGGAATGTTAACTCTTTTGCCGTTAACCTTAACAAGATTATGACGCACAACCTGACGAGCCTCTGTTCTGGAGCGGCCGAAGCCAAGTCTGTAGGCTACGTTGTCAAGTCTTAACTCAAGTCTTTTTAAAAGGTTCTCACCTGTAACCCCTGTCATCTTGTCTGCCTTAACAAAGGTGTTTTTGAACTGGGATTCAAGCACGCCGTAAATTCTTTTTGCTTTTTGTTTTTCTCTAAGCTGAGAACCGTACTCAGAGATTTTCTTCCTTGCAGAGCCGTGCTGGCCGGGAGCAAAAGGTCTTTTTGCTACGGGGCAGATAGCCTTTAAGCATTTCTCGCCCTTTAAAAATAACTTTTCGCCCTCCCTGCGGCATAGCCTGCATACAGGTCCTATATATCTTGCCATTTATTAATACACCTCCGAATAAACTAAACTCTACGCCTCTTTGGCGGTCTGCAGCCATTATGTGGAACGGGAGTAACGTCCTTTATCATGGTAACGTCAAGCCCTGCTGCCTGAAGCGCACGAATGGCAGCCTCTCTGCCGCTTCCGGGTCCCTTAACAAAAACCTCAACAACCTTTAAGCCGTAATCCTTAGCGGCGTTAGCAGCTGTGTCCGCAGCCATCTGTGCTGCATATGGAGTGGATTTTCTGGAGCCTCTGAAACCAAGCTGGCCTGCTGATGCCCAAGAAAGAGCATTTCCGGCAGAATCGGTAATAGTTACAATTGTATTATTAAATGTGGACTGAATATGCGCTTGGCCACGGTCAACAAACTTTTTGTCGCGACGTCTGCGGGTTGTAACCTTTTTAACGGTCTTTTTTGCCATTATTTACCTCCTAGCAATCCTATTATTTCTTCTTATTAGCAACTGTTCTTCTAGGACCTTTTCTTGTACGGGAGTTAGTTCTTGTTCTTTGTCCACGTACAGGTAAGCCCTTTCTATGACGGATTCCTCTGTAGCTGCCAATTTCAACTAAACGCTTTATGTTTAAGGCAATCTCTCTGCGAAGGTCGCCTTCCACCTTTTGACTTCTGTCGATAACATCACGGATCTTACCAACTTCGTCATCAGTCAAATCTCTTATTCTTGTGTCAGGGTTAACCCCTGCTTCTTTTAAAATTCTATTTGAGCTTGGTCTCCCAATGCCATAAATGTAGGTAAGGCCAATTTCAACACGTTTCTCTCTTGGCAAATCCACACCTGCAATACGTGCCATGAATTATAACACCTCCAAATTATTACTGACTGCTTAACCCTGGCGTTGTTTATGCTTTGGGTTTTCGCAAATTATTCTTATTGAGCCTTTTCTTCTGATAATTCTGCACTTTTCACACATTGGTTTAACAGAAGGTCTAACCTTCATTATAAACACCTCTTTCATGTTCTATTTGTCGCGCCAAATAATTCTTCCCTTGGTCAAATCATAGGGCGACATTTCAACGATTACTTTGTCACCCGGTATAATTCGTATAAAGTTCATACGCAGCTTACCTGAGATATGAGCTAATATTTTATGATGATTTTCAAGCTCCACTTGAAACATTGCATTAGGAAGTTTTTCTAAAACTACACCTTCAACTTCTAAACAATCCTCTTTAGACATTGTTTAACCTCCTTCATTTTTTATAGGGCAATAAGGCTCTACGAACATCGGCATCAAGCAAGGCTATCCCCTTGCTAAGCGCTTCATTAATGGTGTGGGAAACATAATTAGTGGGCTGAACATGCTTTTGTTTTTTACGCTTTGGCTTTTCGAGCCGCCTTAAATCACCGTCAGATAGGAATAAATATTCCCCGTCGACAGAAAGCACCACAAAAGCTCTACCCTTATCACGGCCGGATTTGGAAAAAACCACCAAGCCAGGCTGGAAATCTGTCATTAAAAATCTCCCTTTCGTTACTAGCCTACCGGTTTAATATAAGGTTAAAATCTCCGGCTCGTTATCCGTAATTATTATAGTATTCTCATAGTGAGAGGAGTATTTCTTATCCTTGGTAACTACAGTCCAGTTGTCGTTAAGCACAGAAACCTTTGGGGTTCCCTCGTTAACCATAGGCTCTATGGCAAGGCACATTCCCTTGGCAAGCCTTGGGCCTCTGTTTTGGGGTCTGTAGTTTGGTATTTCAGGTGATTCATGCATTTCACGGCCGATTCCGTGTCCTACATATTCCCTTACTACAGAAAAACCCCGTTCCTCGGCATATTTTTGAATAGCCCCGGAAATCTCATGGAGGTGACAACCGGCTCTTGCGTACTTCATGCCTTCAAAAAAGCTCTCCTCTGTTGCTTTGACTAGCCTTGTATGAATATCTGCTACGCTGCCCACCGTGAAGGTTCTTGCTGCGTCGCCGTGATAGCCGTCCAAATAGGATCCTATGTATATACTTACAATATCGCCATTTTTTAACCTTCTTAAACCAGGCATACCATGAATAACCTCTTCATTAATAGAAACACATATAGAAGCCGGAAAGCCTCTGTATCCTTTAAATGAGGGAAATGCGCCTTGGCTTACGATGAAGTCCTCAGCTATTCTGTCAAGCTCTCTGGTAGATATGCCTGCGCATACTTCCTTTTCAAGAAGCTGATGAGCTTTAGCCACAATCTCTGAGGCTCTACGCATTTTATTAAGTTGTTCTTCGTTTTTTATTGGAATTGCCATATATAATCCCCTTGAATGCTAAGGCTTACTTTAAAAAGCCCTTATAGTGCCTCATAAGCAGTTGAGATTCAAGCTGCTTCACTATTTCAAGGGCAACGCCTGTAACGATTAGAAGTGTAGTTCCGCCAAAACCAACGTTTATATTAAACACCCATTGGAATAACACAGGCATAAGGGCGATGATGGAGTAGAATAGGGCACCAATCCAGGATAAACGATCAACTGTACGTTGAACGTAGTCACTGGTAGGCTTACCAGGTCTGATACCAGGTATAAAGCCGCCGTTCTTCTTCATGTTCTCAGCCATTTCAACTGTGTTAATAGCAAATGAGGTATAAAAAAACGTGAAGCAGAAAATTAAAAATACATATAAAACAGCGCCGACAGGGTGGGTGATAGACAGTAGGTTAACCATTTTCCCTAAGATGTCTGGTTTCCAGAATTGATAAAGTACGTTTGGAAACTGGAGTAGGGAGATGGAAAAGATTATTGACATAACGCCGGCAATGTTAACCTTAATAGGAATAAAGGAAGATTGGCCGCCGCCGTAAATTTGTCTGCCCACCATTTTCTTTGAATACTGAACAGGGATTCTTCTTTCGCCGTCCTGTACTAAAATTACAAAGGCGATAACGCCTACGAAAAGAAGAACCACGATGATTAATTTGACCCAGCTTAGAATATCTCCGCCAGTTCCGTAAATGAAAAGGCTGGTGATAACTCTTGGAAGTCCGGATAAGATGTTGGCAAAAATTATAAATGAGGAACCGTTGCCAATTCCCTTTTCTGTAAGCAGCTCTGCAAGCCACATGATAAAAATTGTACCTGTAACGATAGCAAGAGTTGCGGCAATATAAACTAGATAATGTTGATATTTAAAGAAGCCGGGGTATGTGGAGTAGGAGAAAACAGTAGCGCCGCCCTGTAAAAACGCAAGAGCCACAGCCACAAAACGAGTATACTCGTTAATTTTCTTTCTGCCTTCCTCGCCTTCCTTTTGAATCTGTTCAAGCTTTGGGATAGCAACCGTAAGCAGCTGCATGATGATGGACGCCGTAATGTACGGCCCAATGCCCATAGCAAAAATAGATCCATAACCACCGCCGGCAATTATGGCGTAAAGCGTTTCAAGGCCCGAAGCACCCTGCTGCGCTGCGCCAAGCATGGTTATATCGACTCCGGGAAGTGGAATATGAGTGCCTAGCCTATAAATAAAGAGAATCAGTAGCACATAAAGCATTTTCTTCCGAATATCTTTTATCTTCCATGCATTTATAAAAACATTAAACAACTAAATCACCTCTGCTTTTCCGCCTTTTGCTTCTATTTTAGAAGCTGCAGATTTGCTAAACTGGTTAACCTTCACAGTTAGTTTAACGTTAAGCTCGCCAACGCCAAGGATTTTTACACCGTCCCTTGGATTGCTGATAAGGCCCTTTGATTGTAACGCAGCAATATCAACCACTGAGTTTTCTTCAAAAACATTAAGAAGCCCTACGTTAATAGCAATAATTTCTTTTGTGTTTATACATGAAAAGCCACGCTTTGGAAGACGTCTGTACAAGGGCATTTGTCCACCCTCGAAGCCGGCTCTTACTCCACCGCCGGCACGGGATTTTTGACCCTTGTGGCCTTTGCCGGCAGTTTTACCGTTACCGCTTCCATGACCTCTGCCACGTCTAAAGCTTTTATGGTTTGAGCCTTTCGCCGGCTTTAATTCACCTAAGTTCATGGTTTTATCCTCCTTAAATTTCCGTTACCGAAACTAAATGAGACACCTGCTTAATCATGCCTCTTATTGCAGGGTTATCCTTGTGGACAACGCTTTTGTGCAGCTTCTTCAGCCCCAGTGCCTCAACTGTTTTTTTGTGCTTTGGAATAACACCTATTGTTGATTTAACCAACGTAATTTTAAGTTCCATAATAACCCTCATTTCCTATTTTAAGCCTTTTTTGAGGGTACAAGCTCCTCAACGGACTTGCCCCTAAGCCTTGCTACCTGCTCGGGAGTTTTTAGATATTTCAGGCCTTCAATTACGGCGTTTACTACATTACGCTTATTGTTGGAGCCTAGGGACTTTGTAACTATGTTTCTGATTCCGCAAAGCTCAAGAACAGCACGCACGGAACCGCCTGCGATAACGCCGGTACCTTCCTTAGCAGACCTAAGCATTACGCTGGCGCTGCCGAAGTTGCCGATGGTGTCGTGATAAACGCTGTCCTGAGTATTTCTTTCCACATAAATAAGGTTCTTTTTGGCATCTTCCTTGCCTTTTCTTATAGCATCAGGAATTTCAGTAGCCTTGCCAAGTCCAACGCCAACGTGGCCGTTTTCGTCGCCAACTACAACTAATGCCGCAAAACGAAAGGTACGTCCGCCTTTAACAACCTTAGTAACACGATTTATGGTAACAACTCTGTCCTTGAGGTCGAGAGAGTTCGCATCAATTTTTTTCAAGACTAATCCTCCTTTTTACAAGCTTTTTACTAAAATTTAAGACCAGCTTCTCTTGCTGCATCAGCAAGCGCCTTCACCTTGCCGTGAAATAGATAGCCGCCTCTGTCAAACACAACAGCTTCGATTCCGTTTTGGAGAGCCTTTTTTGCAACAGCCTCGCCTACAGCCTTTGCAGCCTCAATGTTGGAGGTGCTTTCAAGCTTTTCGGAAAGAGCCTTCTCCATTGTGGAAGCAGCTACTAAGGTTTTGCTGCCTGTATTGTCTGTGTCGTCAATAACCTGTGCATAGATATGCTTATTTGACCTAAACACAGCAAGCCTTGGGCGTTCCTGTGTGCCGGAGATAAAATTTCTTTGTCTGTAATGACGTTTTTCTCTAGCGGCCTGCCTTGATGGCTTTTTTATCATAAGAACAATCATTCCTTTCTTAATGAAGTAGATAAGCGGCTTAGCACCACTTACTATTTCTTGCCTGTTTTGCCAACCTTACGTCTTACCTTTTCGCCAGCGTATCTGATACCCTTGCCCTTGTATGGCTCAGGAGCACGCTTTCCTCTGATTTCAGCGGCAAATTGGCCAACCTTTTCTTTATCTATGCCCGAAACGGTAATTTTTGTAGTACCCTCAACGGTAACTGTAAGTCCCTCTGGGTCAAACATTTCCACAGGGTGGGAGTAGCCTAAGGTTAATGTAAGCTTGTTACCGGCTTTAGCAGCCCTGTAACCAACGCCTTGAATTTCCAACCCCTTGGAATATCCTTGTGTAACCCCAACCACCATGTTGTTAATTAAGGTTCTTGTTAAACCGTGAAGTGATTTGTGTCTTTTTAAATCACTAGGTCTTGTTACTGTGATTTCCTGACCGCTCTCGGTCTTTTCAATTGCGATGTTCATGTCGGGAACCAGCTTGCGGGATAATGTACCCTTAGGGCCTTTAATTGTGATTAAATTCCCTTCCTCAAGCTTTACCTCTACCCCTGCGGGCACTGCTATAGGCATTTTTCCTATACGGGACATGTTCTGCACCTCCTAAATATTTATCGTCTGTTACCAAACAAAAGCTAAAACCTCTCCGCCAACGCCAAGCTTTCTAGCTTCCTTGTCGGTAATAATGCCTTTGTTTGTAGAAATGATTGCAGTTCCAAGGCCGCCAAGTACCTTTGGCATTTTTTCTACATCAACATAAACCCTAAGGCCCGGCTTTGAGATTCTCTTTAATCCTGCAATAACCTTTTCATTTTTATCTTTACCGTATTTTAACGTTATACGGATTGTCTTTTTTACGCCGTCTTCCAAAATTTCGTAGCCGGAAACGTAGCCTTCCTTAATTAAAATATTTGCTATTGCTATCTTAACTCTTGAGGAAGGAACGTCTACCGTATTGTGCTTAGCCGTGTTAGCGTTTCTGATTCTTGTAAGCATATCTGCAATAGGATCGCTCATTGACATTTTTATTTACCTCCTTCATCATTGCAATTCAAGACTAGCATTTGCTGCACATCTTGATTGTAAAGCCCAAGCTTACCAGCTTGCCTTTTTAACCCCCGGAATTTGACCCTTGTAAGCAAGGTTGCGGAAGCAGATACGGCATATGCCAAATTTTCTCAAAGTGGCGTGTGGCCTTCCGCAAAGTTCGCAACGGGTATAGGCTCTGGTTGAAAATTTAGGCGTTCTCTTTTGTTTTATAATCATAGACTTTTTAGCCATACATAACCTCCTTATTTTCTAAAAGGCATACCGAACAAGGTTAAAAGCTCACGAGCTTCCTCGTCTGTCTTTGCAGTAGTAACGAAAATAATGTCCATACCTCTGATTTTATCAATCTTGTCGTATTGGATTTCTGGGAACATAAGTTGTTCCTTAACACCTAAGGTGTAGTTTCCTCTGCCGTCAAAAGCCTCGGCGCTAACCCCTCTAAAGTCACGTACACGAGGGAGAGCCACATTTATAAGCCTGTCGATAAAGCTATACATTTTTTCGGAGCGAAGTGTTACCTTGCAGCCGATTGGCATTCCTGCACGAAGCTTAAAGGCCGCAACAGATTTCTTTGCTTTTGTAACCACGGGCTTTTGACCTGCAACGATTGCCATATCCGAAACGGCGCTTTCAATAACCTTGGAGTTTTCCTTTGCTTCGCCCAAGCCCATATTTATTACGACCTTTTCAAGCTTAGGCACAGCCATTTTGTTTTTATATGAAAACTTTTTCATCATAGCTTCTACAACTTCGTTTTCATAAAACTCTCTTAATCTGTTCACCTATGCTAACCTCCTATATCTTAGTCAATTGCCTCGCCTGTACTTTTGGCAATTCTCTTTTTAACCCTTACGGATTTTCCGTCCTTCTCAACGGTTTCAACCTTGTAGCCAATTCTGGTAGGCTTGCCTTTATGCAAATACATAACGTTTGATGCATGGATAGGTGCTTCTTTTTTAATGATACCACCTTGTTGATGGCTGGCGTTTGGTTTCTGGTGTTTGGAAATCATGTTGATGCCTTCAACAATTATTCTTTCCTTTTCCTTATCCACAAGAAGAACCTTACCGCTTTTGCCTTTATATTTGCCTGTGGTAACCAAAACCATGTCGCCGCGGCGAACCTTAATTTTATGCTTTTCCAAAGGTTTATTATTTAACAAATGCTTTACCTCCCTTGCTTGTCACCTAAATTACTTCCGGTGCCAAGGATAATATTTTTGCGAACTGCTTCTCTCTAAGCTCTCTTGCTACAGGGCCAAAAATACGAGTCCCTCTTGGAGTTTTGTCGTCCTTAATAATAACAGCTGCATTCTCGTCGAATCTGATGTAAGAGCCGTCTTTTCTGCCTAAGCCCTTAACAGTACGAACGATAACGCACTTTACAACGTCGCCTTTTTTTACAACGCCGCCGGGCGTTGCTTTTTTAACAGACGCAATTATTATATCTCCAATGTTGCCATATTTTCTCGTAGAGCCGCCAAGAACCCTAATGCACAATAATTCCTTTGCGCCTGAATTGTCGGCAGCAACCAATCTTGTTTCTTGTTGAATCATTGCCGTGCCTCCTTAAACTTTCTTAAAAAACTCTCTTAAAAAAATCCTTCTAGCTAAATTATTTAGCTTTTTCGATAATTTGAACAAGACGCCATCTTTTTTCTTTGGAAAGAGGTCTTGTTTCCATTACCCTTACTCTGTCGCCGATACCGCACTCGTTATTTTCGTCGTGGGCTTTAAGCTTATAGGTTCTTTTAACAATTTTTCCGTAAAGACTATGGCGAACGTTATTTTCAACAGCAACAACAATGGTCTTGTTCATCTTGTCGCTTACAACCTTGCCTATTCTGGTTTTACGAAGGTTTCTTGCCTTATCCAATACAATTCCTCCTTGCTTTTAATGCCGGGCATTAAAAATTTTAACTGTTTCTGGCCGTTTGAGTCATTATAGTTTGTATACGAGCTATATTTTTTCTAACCTCTGTTATTCTAGCGGTGTTGTCAAGCTGGTTAGTTACATTTTGAAAACGAAGGTTGAATAACTCCTTTTTGGCGTTAACCAAATCGTTACCTAGCTCCTCGCTGGTTTTATTTCTGATTTCTTCAAGAAACTTTTTAGATTTCACTGCTATCACCTTCCACCTTAATTTCTGTGTTTGAATCAGGCTTAGCTTCAAGTCTTGATTCCGCACGTGAAACTATCTTGCACTTAATGGGCAGCTTGTGAGTAGCAAGCCTTAACGCCTCACGTGCAATTTCTTCCTCCACACCGGCCAACTCAAACATTACTCTGCCGGGCTTTACTACAGCTACCCAGTACTCAGGCGAGCCTTTACCGCTACCCATACGAGTTTCTGCTGGTTTAGCGGTTACCGGCTTATCAGGGAATATCTTAATCCAAACCTTACCACCACGTTTTACGTGACGAGTCATAGCGATACGTGCCGCTTCTATTTGATTGGAGGTTATCCAACAAGGCTCCATTGCTACTATTCCAAAATCACCATAAGTAACTGTATTACCACGATTGGCGTGTCCCTTCATTCTGCCTCTGAATTGTTTACGTCTTTTAACTCTTTTGGGCATTAACATTACTTATAATCTCCTTCCTGTTAGTGTCGATTTTTTCTGTCAGGTCTGTATGGTCTATTATCTCTGTCATGCCTTTCACGTCTTTCTGGTCTCTCAGGTCTTTCTGAGTTTACAGCCTGCTCTGCGCCAGTTCTTTGTTTTGTTGGAAGCACTTCGCCTTTATATATCCAAACCTTAACGCCAATTTTACCGAAGGTAGTATCTGCCTCAGCGAAACCGTAGTCGATATTTGCACGAAGAGTATGCAGAGGAATAGTGCCCTCATGATAGTGCTCTGTTCTAGCCATATCAGCACCGCCCAAACGTCCGGAAACGCTAGTTTTGATGCCCTTTGCGCCAAACTTCATGCTTCTGCCCATAGCTTGCTTCATAGCACGTCTAAAGGTTACACGGTTTTCCAAATCCTTAGCGATAGTTTCAGCAACAAGCTGTGCGTCTGTCTCTGGCTTTTTGATTTCCTCAATGTTTACTAAAACTTTGGAAGAAGAAATTTTTTGAAGCTCATTGGAAAGCTCTTGAATCGCTTGGCCATTTTTGCCGATGATGATGCCCGGCTTGGCAGTAAAGATTGTAATTTTTGCACGTTCTGGTGTTCTGGAGATTGTAATTTTAGAAACGCCGGAAGCATATAATTTTTTCTTTATATATTTTCTAAGGGTATTGTCTTCAACTAAAAATTTAGCAAAGTCCTTTTCGGCATACCAAACAGAATCCCATTCTTTGATTATCCCAATTCTTAACCCATGGGGATTAACTTTCTGTCCCATCCTTAACCTCCTTATTTCTCATTTAAAATAATTGATATATGGCTTGACCTTTTTAAAATTCTATAAGCTCTGCCCTGTGCTCTTGGCTTAATGCGCTTCATAGTGGGACCTTGGTTAGCAAAAACTTCCTGTACATAAAGCTTTGTAACGTCCATGCCCAAATTGTTTTCAGCATTGGCAATAGCAGATTTTAAAATCTTTTCTATAATGGTAGAAGCATATCTTGGGGAATAAGCAAGTATTGCAAGAGCCTGGGCAACCTTCTTGCCTTTAATCTGATCAAGGACAATTCTTGCCTTTGTGTCTGACACACGCATAAAATTGCCGTGAGCTTTTGGTCTATTGTCAATTTTTTCGTTTCTTTCTCTCTTTATTTGGCTTCTATGACCCTTTGCCATTATGACGCCTCCTTCTTATAAAACTTACTATTATCTTACCTTAGATTTCTTTTCAGCATCTTTTCCGTGGCCTCTGTAGGTTCTGGTTTGAGCAAACTCACCAAACTTGTGTCCTACCATATCCTCTGTAACATATACGGGCACATGCTTTCTGCCGTCGTGAACGGCTACTGTGTGGCCGATAAAATCAGGATAGATTGTAGAGCGTCTCGACCATGTTTTGATTACGTTTTTAGTATTGGCCTTGTTTTGCTCAACAACCTTCTTTAATAAATGGTCATCTATAAAAGGACCTTTTTTAAGGGAACGGCTCATTCTATACCTCCGTATTTAACTATCTTATTTATCTCTCTTGCGAACAATAAACTTATTAGAAGCTTTGTGTTTCTTTCTTGTTTTATAACCCAAAGCTGGCTTACCCCAAGGTGTAGAGGGGGCTGGACGACCGATAGGTGCACGGCCTTCGCCACCGCCGTGAGGGTGGTCGTTGGGGTTCATAACAGAACCACGAACAGTAGGACGAATACCCATTAAGCGTTTCTTACCGGCCTTACCTACGTTAATAAGCTCATGGTCAATATTACCGATTTGACCTATAGTAGCTCTGCAAGTGATTGGAAGCAGACGCATTTCTCCGGAGGGAAGTCTAACTGTAGCAAAGTTGCCTTCCTTAGCCATAAGCTGTGCGGAGTTTCCAGCGGACCGAACAAGCTGTCCGCCTGCACCAGGCTTCATTTCAAGGTTGTGGATTTGGGTACCGATTGGAATACTCTTCATAGGAAGAGTGTTGCCAACTCTTACTTCCGCTTCCTCACCGTTCATAAGCTTGTCGCCAACCTTAAGGCCGTTTGGTGCAAGGATATATGCCTTTTGGCCGTCAGCGTAATTTAATAATGCAATGTTTGCTGTTCTGGTTGGATCATATTCAATAGCAACAACCTTTGCGGGGATACCGTCCTTGTTGCGCTTAAAATCTATAATTCTGTATTTTTTCTTGTGTCCGCCGCCGTGATGACGCACTGTGATTTTACCTTGGTTATTTCTACCCGAGGTTTTCTTTATATGAACAACAAGGCTCTTCTCCGGCGTGCTCTTTGTAATTTCGGCAAAGTCTGATACAGTCATTTGCCTTCTTGAAGGTGTATATGGTTTAAACCTTTTAACGCCCATATGTTTTACTCCTTTCCATTAGTTAGCTGAGTATGGTGTTACATGCCTTGGAAAATAACGATTTCATTGCTGTCGGCAGTAAGCTTAACGATAGCTTTCTTTTTTGCGGCAGTTTTGCCCTTTACCATACCTCTGCGCTTTGGCTTGCCAAGGTAGTTCATAGTGTTTACTCTGTCTACCTTAACATCGTCAAACATTTTTTCTACAGCTTCCTTGATTTGGTTCTTTGTAGCGTCGGGGTGTACATAAAAGGCGTATTTTTTATCTGCCATTTCGCTCATGGATTTTTCCGTTACAATCGGTCTTAAGATAATGTCATAATATTTTAAATCAGCCATTACGCATACACCTCGCACATTTTATTTACTGCGTCCTTGGTAACAACGAACGAATCGAATTTAAGAATATCATACACGTTTATTGTGTTAACGCTTGCGGTTTTAACGTTCTCTAGGTTTCTAGCGGACAGAATGATGTTTCTATCGTTGCCGTCGATTACTATTAAAGCCTTAGTAAGCTTAAGAGCATCGGTAACCTTCTTCATGTCCTTAGTTTTAATCTGGTTAAGCTTTAGCTCGTCAAGCACGATAAGCTTTTGCTCAAGCACTTTTTTAGTAAGCACGCTTTTAAGAGCGAGTCTTTTTACCTTTTTATTTAACTTTAGTGAAAAGTCCCTTGGCTTTGGTGCGAAAACAATACCGCCGCCTGTCCACTGAGGTGAACGGATAGAGCCTTGTCTAGCACGGCCGGTGCCTTTTTGACGCCAAGGCTTTCTGCCGCCGCCAGAAACCTCTGCACGGGTTTTAGCGGACTTTGTGCCTTGTCTTTGGTTTGCAAGGTATTGAACTACTGCCATATGAACGCAGTGCTCGTTTACTTCTACGCCAAAAATAGCATCATTTAGGTCTATAGTTCCGATATTTGCGCCATCTTGGTTATACAATGCAACATTTGCCACGATTTTTCCTCCTTTTGATTCCGATTTTAAAGCTCTGGTTATGCCTTAACGCTATTTTTGATAACTAAAATGCTACCCTTTGCACCTGGAACAGAGCCTTTGATTAATAACAAATTCTTTTCTGCGTCTGTACGAACTACTTCAAGGTTTTGAAGGGTTACATTTTCAGAGCCCATGTGGCCGGCCATTCTTTTACCCTTTTTTACACGACCGGGTGTAGTACCGGAGCTTAAGGAGCCAACGCCTCTGTGGTATTTAGAACCGTGGGACATAGGACCTTTGTGCTGATTGTGACGCTTGATAGGGCCTTGGAAACCTTTGCCCTTTGAAACGCCGCTAACGTCTACCTTGTCGCCCTCAGCAAAAACGTCTGCCTTAATTTCAGAGCCAACCTCATAAGCGGAAATATCTTCAAGCCTTAATTCCTTTAAAACCTTAGCCGGTTTAACTTCAACCTTGTCGAAGTGTCCCTTTAAAGGCTTTGTAACATGTTTAAGCTTAACATCGCCAAAGCCTACTTGAATCGCTTCATAACCGTCTGTTTCAACAGTTTTCTTCTGTACCACAACGCAAGAGCCTGCCTCCATAACGGTAACGGGAACAAGTGTACCGTCCTTAGCAAAGATTTGCGTCATGCCGATTTTTTTAGCAATAATTGCTTTCTTCAATTTTCTGCACCTCCAATTTCTATGCTACAGCGGATTGCACTAGGCAATCATTCTAGGCTTATATTCACTGATATATAAACCTGTTTCGGGAAAGTTACATAATTTTCAAGGTAATGTCCACACCGTCTGGTAAGTCCAGCCTTGTTAGAGAATCAACAGTCTTAGGGGTTGGAACCAGGATGTCGATTAACCTTTTGTGGGTTCTCATTTCAAACTGCTCTCTGGAGTCCTTATGCTTGTGCACAGAGCGTAAAATTGTAACAACTTCCTTTTTTGTGGGAAGTGGTATGGGCCCTGAAACTTTAGCGCCAGTCTTTTTTGCAGTATCGATGATTTGGAGCACCGATTGGTCAATCAACTTGTGGTCATAAGCCTTAAGAGTGATTCTGATTTTTTGGTTAGCCATTAGTAGCCGCCTCCTTTTCATTAATGTTTTTTAACGAAGGGCTAAATATATAATAAAGCTTTTATAGCTCTACGTTTTAAATTATTGCCCAAATCTTAGGCAAAACAACATTTAGAAAGACGAAGTAGGTACTGTACACATAGCCGGGTGTTCCATTTTCATTATTAAAAAAATAACACGCCGGATAAAACAGAAACATATTCGCCCGGTTTCGTGAACCAAGCTAGCTCGGCAAAAATTCCCTCTATATGGCTGCGTGTATAAAGCCCAAGGAGCAACCTTTTGCGTCATAGCTCTCACAAAATTTCCTGAAAAATTTAGTGAAAAATTCACAGTAAGATACATTATATATTAGGGATTTTGTTTTTGCAAGTTTTTTTGAAAAAAAGTTGAAAATAATCAAAAATTTTAGCATATGAGAGGGAGGGGTTCAAGGACTGCTTGAAAATGGTCCAAGCTTTTCTATAAATTTGATTATCATTTTATTTTGTGGTATCTTGTATTTCATAGACATGATTAGAAAGCCAGGTGAACAACTTTTGTTTGTTGAAGAACGACAAGGAGAAATAATTGCAATTCTTAATTCAAACGGTAATGTTAAGGTTAAAGAGCTTAGTGAAAAATTTTCTGTAACGGAAGATTGTATAAGGAAGGATTTGGCAAGCCTGGAAAAACAGGGATTGCTTAAAAGAGCCTACGGTGGTGCGGTTTTGCTTAGGGCAAACGCCCACGTTCCTGCTGCCACAAGCCGCAAGGATAAAAACCTAGCAGCAAAACTAATAATTGCTCAAAAGGCAATAAAGCTTATAGACAACAATGACACAATATTTTTGGATATATCCACAAGTAATATTTTGCTTGCAAAGCTTATTATTGAGTCCGGAAAAAAGGTTACAGTTGTAACGAATATGCTTGATATTGTTCAAGCTTTTACAGTACAGAGCGGTGCAAACGTTATTTGCGTGGGTGGTGAGCTTAATCCAACTCGTGACGGCTTTACAGGTGCAATGACTATTAACGCCATTTCTAAATTTAAGTTTGATATTTCATTTATAGGGGTTGTGGGTATTGATGTCTATGACAATTATGCTTCAACCTATGAAGCCGCAGACGGGCTAACTAAAAATGCAGCAGTAAAGGCCAGCAAAAAAGCCTTTCTGCTTTGTGAAGCAGAAAAGCTAAGTATGGACGGGAATTTTAAATTTCTTAGGCTTTCGGATATTACGGGAATTATTGTGGAAAAGGCAATAGAGCAGGAGTACATAAAGGCATTGTCTGATTATAATGCTGAGATAGTATAGGATAAAAGGTTTTATGTTAAGAAATATGAGAAGAATGGGCTGCCAAAAATAGCGGCCCTTTTTCTTTTTTATTTTTTGCAGTATTAATTCTGCAAATATTAGGATAGCAATTAATTGCAAATATTTATGAATTACTCTATTATAGTAATAACAAAAAATACAGAATGCTTCAAAATAATAAAAAATAAGGGTGAATTGTATGCTTTCGGAAAATGCTGCAAAAATTTTAATTGCTCTTATAAATAATGATGATTTACCTATGACAGCCAAAAAGCTTTCCACCCATTTAAAAATTTCCGAAAGAAGCGTTAATTCATATCTAGGAGAGGTAGAGGGTTTTTGCAAAAAGGAACAGCTGGAAATTTCCATTAAGCCACGAACAGGTGTAAGAATTAACGTAGGTGACAAACAGGATGAGCTGCTTTCAAAAATAATGGAGTTTTCATCAGTAAGCCGAGTTGACTACATAGCCGACGTTTTACTTAACAACTGGACTACATACACAACCGCTCTGTTTGCAGACGACCTAATGGTTTCAAAAAGTACAGTGACCAAGGAATTAAAGGAAGTAGAAGCCTTGTTTTCGGAGCTTGGCTTGAAAATTTATAAGCAATCGGGAAAGGGAATCGCAGTTGAAGGCAGCGAAGCGTATATTAGAAACGCAATAATAGCAATAAACAGAAGGTCATGGAAAAAAATTCCCATTGAGGACAGCATTGAAACGGGCGATTACAGACTTACTCCTGAAACATATGTTAGGCTAAGCCAAAGCTATAGAGAAGAATTTATTTCCAATGCAATAAAGCTTGGGAAGCTGATTGACATCATGGCGGGGATTGAAATAACAGATTTATGCTTTGAAATGTTGGTTGAATATTTGGTAGTCGTTCAAAAAAGAATTTCAATAGGGAAGCTTATCCCGGATGATTTTAATTTTACGTCCCAATGTGGCTTTGCATTTTTGAATAAGCTTTCTGATAAGTTTAGCCAAGTCTTAGGGCTAAAGCTTACCTTGGGTGAAGAAAAATATATTTGTATGCTAATTGAATGCTGTGATTTTCAATATAAAGGCGAATCAAGAGAAGCAGCTCTTGCAAGCTGTAGCGTACAGGCAATAACAATAGGCAATAGAGTTATTGAATACGTTTCAGATGCCTTAAAACTTGACTTTGAATGTGATTTAATGTTAAAAAGCTGCATTTACCTGTTTTTAAACGCTTCAATTGTCCGTGTTCATAATAGAATAGAATTTCAAAATACATTTCTAAACAGTATCAAACAAATTTATCCAGCAATATTTAATATTTGCTATGCACTGGTAAATGAATACAAGCTTGCAACCCAAAGCCCTGTGGGAGAAAACGAAATAGCAAGCCTTTCACTTATTATCGGAGGGGCAGTTGTGAGGGCGGAAAAGGACGTTAGGGCAGTTATTGTGTACGCCAGTGATGTTGGCATGGCACAAATTGCCGCAAGAAAAATAGAACAGGCTATTTCAAGAATAATGATTGAAAAAACCTTTAGCTTTTCGGAGCTGTCTCAAATCAACAATATAAATCCTCATATTATTATATCTACAATCCCCAATTTAGAAATTAAGGGTAGGGTTGTTCATGTTACGCCTGTAATAAACAACGTTGATATAATAAAAATAAAGCGTGCCGCCAGTGAAGCGTATACAAAAATCAATATAGTTAATGAGGCTGTCTGCTTATCACAATTATTACGTGAGGATTTAATATTTTTAAATATGGATTTTTCAAATAAGGAAAGGGTTATTGAATTTGCTGCAAATGCGCTTACAGAAAAGCAGTATACAACTCCAAAGTATTTGGAAAGCGTTCTTCACAGGGAGGGTATGAGCTCTACTGCAATAGGCAGAGGTGTGGCAATGCCCCATAGTGTTGTAAATACAATAATCAACCCAGCCATATGCTTGATGCAATTAAGCAATCCTATTGACTGGAGTGGTGACCAAGTTGATGTAGTTTTTGTACTGGCACTAAATTTTAATGATATTAGCAGTGTAAAGGCTTTTTATAAAGGCTTTTATGAAATAACCAGTGACAGCATTGCCATTGATTGTATACGTAAGGCAAAAATGCCTTGTGATATATTAAAAATAATAAAAGAGAGGGGAGAATAGGAATGTCAGTAATTAATGAAAATCTGGTTTTTTTTGACATTGAAGCAAAGACAAAAGCGCTTTCAGATATTTCTGCAAAAATGGCAGA
>CAYWBF010000008.1:0-18020 GCA_964456085.1 uncultured Eubacteriales bacterium | reverse complement strand
GGCTAAGGGCAGAGCTTTATTTTAAAAATAAATCCGAAATAAAAAAAGCAGTCAGCGAAGTTATTCATCTGACCGACCTTAAAGAATTTGCTCACCGTCCCTATGGCAAGCTTTCAGGAGGGCAGCGCCGCAGAGCAGACATAGCTCGTGCACTTCTCCATAAACCAAAAATTTTGTTTCTCGACGAACCAACAACGGGGCTTGACCCACAAACCCGTAAAAGTATATGGGAAACCATAAGAAGTCTGCAAGTAACATACAATATGACGGTTTTCCTCACAACTCACTATATGGAGGAAGCCAGCCAGTCTGATTATGTAATTGTAATCGACCACGGGACAATTGTAGCAAAGGGCACTCCGGCTCAATTAAAAACCCAATACGCCAGCGATACCCTTCGTCTATCGAGCAACAATGAAAGCAAGCTTACCCAAGTGTTAAAGGAGTTGGGCGTTGCCTTCTATACCACAGCAAACGAATTTATAGTAACGCTGAACAATACATTGGAAGCTCTGGAAATTCTAAAAGCCTGCCAAGGTTTCATAAACAGCTTTCAAGTATTGCAGGGCACAATGGACGACGCCTTTATTGGCATAACAGGAAAGGAGCTTAGACAATGAGCACATTAATCAAGCGAAACTTAAAATTATTTTTTAGAGATAAAACGGCTGTATTTTTTTCCTTGCTCTCCATTTTAATTATAATTGGCTTATACGCCATATTCTTAGGTGACCTATGGCTTTCAGGCTCTTTAGAGCAGCTTAAGGATGCGGATATACTGATGAACAGCTGGCTTGTAGCAGGCATATTAGCGGTAGCGCCACTTACAACCTCCTTGGGAGCTTTTGGCGTAATGATAGACGACAAGGTGAAAAAAATAAGCAAGGACTTCAATGCGTCCCCTGTGAAAAAAAGCTCCATAGTGGCAGGTTACATAGGAAGCTCCTTTACAATAGGCACAATCATGTCACTAATAACAGCTGTACTTACACAGCTTTACATGGTTGCAAAGGGAGGCAAGCTGCTGACTCTTACAGAGTACGCTGAGGTGTTTTTCCTTATTCTCCTTACTACAATGGCATGTACCTCTATCGTAAGCTTCATAGTATCCTTTTTTAAAAGCCACAGCGCATTCAGCACAGCCACCACAATTATTGGCACACTCATAGGATTTTTGACGGGTATTTATTTGCCCATGGGAAGCTTGCCCGAAGCTGTCCAAACAGTAATAAAGGCGTTTCCCGTCTCTCACGGAGCTATGCTTTTTCGCCAGATTATAATGAGAGAGGCTATGGAAATTTCTTTTGAAGGAATTCCGGCTCAATACTTAGCGGAGTTTAAAACTAACGTAGGCGTTACCTTCACCTTCGGCACATATGAAGTCACAAAAATGTTCAGCATAGCAGTTTTAATTGCTACAACGGTATTGTTTTTTGCTTTGACTGTTTTAAAAACAAAACTTTCAAAGGATTAGTAAAGAAATTGTAGCAGTTTACCAATGAAGCAAATGATATTTAAACTACGTCATATTTATTCTAAACAAATTTTTGACATAATATCTCCATATTATCTTCACAATGTAAAGGTAATATTTTACTCTACCAACTAATTCAGATGAGATGCAGCAAGATAATTTGCTTTCTGATTCTTACTTGGTGTAATTCTGATATATAGGAGGTAATAGATGTGAAAAAATTTATTGCAATGTTTTCAGTAGTAGCAGTTATGACTGCATTGTTTGCGACTCCGGCTTATGCTCGTAGTATAGCATCACCACGAGTAACTAATTTGAATTACACAACAACAGTGAACGCATATCCAACAATTGATGTTGAAGGTCTTGTTTCTGCTAGAAAGGCTTATCTTGATTCTTTAGTTTTGCAGGGCGTTTTAACACAGGAATTGGCTGACACTTACCTTGCTAATTACCGTTCCATGATTGAATACCGTTCTGCTAATGGCGGATATGGTTACGGCGGTGGTTTTTGTGGCGGTGGCTATGGCGGTGGTGCTGGCGGCGGTCGTTGCGGCGGCGGCCTTGGCGGCTACGGAGCTTACGGCAGAGGAAACTAAAATTTGACTACCTCACTAACAAAGGGCGGTGCATCTACGCCCTAATGTATGTGGGGTAGTTTTATTATGTCGATATAACGGCATTTGCTAAGCAAACCTCTCATTTTCTATTTTAGCCAACAAAACAAATATGCAGATTTTATAAACTATATGAAATAAATATTAACTTTATAAATAACTCACAATTTTTGTGCAAATAGACAAGTTTTTGCACCTGAGTGTCAAGAAATTGCATATGAATATTTTATATGTTTTCTTATAATATAAGGTAGGTGTTATACACTTGCAACAAAATTTTTTAAAGCTTATCAAATTATTTGGGAGGTGCAGTAATGCAAAAGGAAGCATTAGGCATGGTTGAAACAAAGGGGCTTGTTGGCGCAATTGAAGCTGCAGATGCAATGGTTAAATCCGCAAATGTAGTGCTTATTGGCTACGAAAAAATCGGCTCCGGTTTGGTAACAGTTATGGTAAGAGGCGATGTAGGCGCTGTTAAAGCAGCTACAGATGCCGGCGCAATGGCAGCTCAAAAGGTTGGCGAGGTTGTTTCCGTTCACGTAATTCCAAGGCCACACACCGACGTAGAGAAGATTTTACCTAACCTATAAAATTTTAATATAAATTTTTAGGTAAAACTTCACATTCGTCCCAAGTTGCCCCAGAATCCCGTAATGGGCTGGGCAAGGGAGAAGCTTTTTAATGTCGGGAAGCTTTCCCGACATAAATCAAGGTAAAGAAATTCGGCCAAGCCGTCTTTCTTGAAAAGATTATTCTGATAGGGAGGCATTGTTAAATGAAAGAAGAATTAATGAACAAGATTATGGAAGAAGTTATGAAGAAGGTTGGCTCAGAGGCTCCTAAGGCAGATGCAAAAAGCTGTGTTAAAGGCTGTGGCTTAACTGAATTCGTAGGAACAGCTATCGGCAACACTATCGGTTTAGTTATTGCAAATGTAGACCACCAAATCCATGAGAAAATGGAAATTGACAAAAAATTCCGTTCTATCGGTATCATTGGCGCAAGAACAGGCGCCGGCCCTCACATTTTTGCTGCTGACGAAGCTATCAAGGCTACTAACAGCGAAATCGTTAAGGTTGAATTAGCAAGAGATACAGAAGGCGGCGCAGGCCACGGCTGTATCATTATCTTTGGCGCAGAGGACGTTTCCGATGCTCGCCGTGCAGTTGAAGTTACTTTAAGAGAGCTTGACAGAACCTTTGGTGATGTTTACGGCTGTGCTGCCGGTCACCTTGAGTTCCAATATACTGCAAGGGCAAGCTTCTGTTTAAATAAAGTTTTCGGCGCTCCTATTGGCAAATCCTTTGGTATCACTGTAGGCGCTCCTGCCGCTATCGGCGTTGTTATGGCAGATACAGCTGTTAAGGCTGCTACTGTAGACGTTGTTGGCTACTCCAGCCCTGGCAACGGTGGAACAAGCTTCTCAAACGAGGTTATCTTAACATTCTCCGGCGACTCCGGTGCTGTTAAGCAAGCTATTATAGCTGCCCGTGACGTTGGAAAGCAATTACTTGGCGCTTTAGGCGGCACAGAATTGCAGTCCTCAACCACACCATATATTTTATAGGAAGGGAGCGGTTGTTTAATGAGATCAAAACGCTTTGAAGTTTTATCAAAGAGGCCTGTTAATCAGGACGGCTTTGTAAAGGAATGGCCAGAAGTAGGTCTAATAGCTATGGACAGCGCCTTCGACCCAAAGCCAAGCATCAAAATTGAAAATGGCAAGATAGTAGAGCTAGACGGCAAAAAAAGAGCAGATTTCGATATGCTTGACACCTTTATCGCAGACTACGCTATTAAGTTAGAGAATGCAGAAAAGGTTGTAGCAATGGACTCTGTTGAGATTGCTAGAATGCTTTGTGATATAAATGTAAGTCGTGATGAGGTTCTTAAGGTTGCATTGTCCATGACTCCAGCTAAGGTTGTTGACGTTATGAACAAAATGACCGTACTTGAAATGATGATGGCTGTTAGCAAAATGAGAGCCAGAAAAATCCCAAGTAACCAATGCCACGTTACAAACGTTAAAGACCACCCAGCCCAAATTGCTGCTGACGCTGCAGAGGCTGCTCTTCGTGGCTTTGATGAAATGGAAACCACAGTTGGTATCGCACGTTATGCACCATTTAACGCTATGGCTCTTTTCATCGGCTCACAGGTTGGACGCCCAGGTATCCTTACCCAATGTGCTGTTGAGGAAGCTACCGAGCTTATCATGGGTATGAGAGGCTTTACTGCTTATGCAGAGACAGTTTCCGTATACGGAACCGAGCCAGTTTTCATGGACGGTGACGATACTCCTTACTCCAAGGCGTTCTTGGCTTCCAGCTACGCTTCCAGAGGTCTTAAGATGCGCTTTACCTCCGGTACCGGCTCTGAGGTTCAAATGGGCTATGCTGAAGGAAAATCCATGCTTTACTTAGAGGCTCGCTGCTTATACGTTACTAAGGGCGCTGGTGTTCAAGGTATCCAAAACGGCTCTGTAAGCTGCGTTGGCGTTCCTGGCGGTGTTCCTGCTGGCGTTAAGGCAATTTTGGCTGAAAACCTAATTGCTATGTTGCTTGACCTTGAATGTGCGTCAAGTAACGACCAAACCTTTACTCACTCCGATTTAAGAAGAGTTGCACGTTCTATTATGCAATTTGTTCCCGGCACAGACTTTATCTGCTCCGGCTACGGCTCAACTCCAAACTACGATAACATGTTTGCAGGCTCCAACTGGGACGCTGAGGACTACGACGATTGGAACGTAATCCAAAGAGACCTTAAGGTTGACGGCGGCTTACAGCCAGTTAGCGAGGATGAGGTTGTTAAAACAAGAAATAAAGCTGCTAAGGCTCTTCAAGGCTTGTTCAAGGAATTAAACCTTCCTGATATTACAGATGAAGAAGTTGAAGCTGCTACATATGCCCACGGCAGCAAGGACATGCCAGACAGAAACGTAGTTGAAGACCTTAAGGCTATCGAAGAAATGATGGCTAAGAAGGTTACCGGCGTTGACTTTGTTAAGGCTTTACACAGAGCAGGCTTTGAAGACGTTGCACAAAGCGTATTCAACATGCTTAAACAAAGGGTTGCAGGCGACTACCTTCATACCTCGGCTATTCTTGACAAGGACTTCCATGTTATAAGTGCTGTTAACTATCCAAACGATTACCACGGCCCAACAACCGGATATCAAATCAGCCCAGAGAGATGGGAACAAATCAAGAACATTCCTAATGCTGTTAGTCCGGAAGATTATTAAAATTTAAGGGGTGAGTATAGATGGCATTTGATGAAAAAATGTTGAAAAATATAATCGAAGAAGTTATGAAGGAAATGAGCATCGGCGATAGCGCTCCAGCTCCTAAGGCCGCCGCTGCCGATTCGTATAACAGCCTTTCTATAACAGAAGTTGGAAATGCTGAACAAGGCACCCTTCCAAACGAGGTTGTTATCGGTATTGCTCCAGCCTTTGGCAAGCACCAAACAAAGACTATCGTGGGTATCCCTCACGACAAGGTGCTCAAAGAGGTTATAGCAGGTATTGAGGAGGAAGGCTTAAAGTACAGAGTGGTTAGAGTATACAGAACCTCCGACGTTGCCTTTGTTGCTCATGACTGCGCTAAGCTTAGCGGCTCCGGTATTGCAATCGGAATCCAATCAAAGGGTACTACCATCATTCACCAAAAGGATTTATTCCCGCTTAATAACCTTGAGCTTTTCCCACAGGCTCCACTTGTGGATTTGGAAACCTTCCGTGCGATCGGCAAAAACGCTGCTAAATATGCTAAGGGTGAATCCCCAGCGCCTGTTCCTGTAAAGAACGACCAAATGGCTAGGCCAAAATACCAAGCTATTGCTGCGTTGCTTCATATTAAGGAAACAGAATACGTTGACAACAATAAAAAGCCACAGCTTTGCCAAGTGGAATTTAAATAATAATCGGGGAGGTTTAGTATGGATCAGGAACTATTAATGAAAAAAATAGTTGAAGAGGTTATGAAGGCGATGAATACAGGCGCCTCGGTTAGCCATACCGGCTCCCGTGTTAGTGCTGCTAACTATCCTTTGGGAGAAAAAATGGCAGACAAAATTGCTGCCCCTACAGGTAAAAAATTGTCCGATATGAAATTAGACCAAATGATTTCCGGCGACTTAAAAGCAGAGGATATGAGAATTGCTCCTGAAACTCTTGAGATGCAGGCTCAGGTTGCTGAATCTGTAGGCAGAGACGCTTTCGCCAGAAACCTTAGACGTGCGGCTGAGCTTATTGCTGTGCCAGATGACAGGGTTTTGGAAATCTACAACGCTTTAAGACCATATCGTTCCTCTAAGCAAGAGCTTTATGCTATAGCTGATGAGCTTGAAAACAAATATGGCTGTAAGGTTAATGCCGCTTTCGTAAAAGAAGCAGCTGATGTTTACGAAAATAGAGGCAGATTACGTAGAGACTAAGCTAGGGGGCTTGGGGGAGTGCAGCTCCCCCAAAAACTTTAGTAGTAATTTTAACTTAAAACGGCATAAGCCGGTTCAAGCCACCTACTTTCAGTAGGTGGTTTGCTTTAGGGCGTGTTCAAAAATTTACACTTCTATATTTTTTAGGGTAAATTTTTAACACGCCCCAAATATAGGGACTGTCAAAAATTGCTTTGCCCTAGGCAGGTTAATTTTTGTTAATCCCATATCTGTTAACGGAGGTCCTTTATGTGTATTATTGCAGGTATTGATATAGGAAATGCCACCACAGAAACGGCTCTAGCACGAATAGACGGTAAAAACGTGGAATTTCTTTCCAGCAGTATTGTTTCCACAACGGGAATAAAGGGAACCACCCAAAACATAAACGGACTGTTTAAATCGCTCACTACCGCTTTGGATAAGGCGGGTCTTACCCTTGACGCCCTGGACGAAATTCGTGTAAACGAGGCGGCCCCTGTTATTGGCGACGTTGCTATGGAAACAATAACCGAAACAATAATTACAGAATCCACAATGATAGGGCACAACCCTGCTACTCCCGGCGGCATTGGTGTAGGCGTGGGCGAGACTGTTTTGATTACCCAGCTAGATTCCGCACAAAGCGGAAAGGATTATATACCAATTATCCCTTCCTCAGTTGGGTTTGAGGAAGCGGCAATGCTGTTAAACAAGCACGCTGCCACAAAAAATATTACTGCCGCCGTTGTCCAAAAGGACGATGGTGTGCTTATAAATAACCGATTAATCAAAAAAATTCCTATTGTAGACGAGGTTGGCCTTGTGGAAAAAATACCCCTTGGAATGCTTAGCGCCGTTGAGGTTGCTGGTATTGGAGGGGTCGTTGAGGTTTTATCAAACCCATACGGCATAGCCACTATGTTCGGCTTAACCTCGGAGGAAACAAAGCAGGTTGTACCTATTGCCAGAGCTTTAATCGGCAACCGCTCCGCTGTGGTTATTAAAACACCAAAGGGTGATATAAAGGAAAGAAAAATTCCTGCCGGAAGCATTGAGGTAATAGGAACTCAAAAAACACTTAAGGTAGATGTAGACGAAGGCTCAGAAGCCATTATGAAGGCGGTAAACACCTTGCCCTCGGTGGAGGACGTGCGTGGAGAGCCGGGGACAAATGCCGGAGGAATGTTAGAGAGGGTAAGGCAGGTTATGTCAAAGCTGACCGGTCATCACCCCACACATATAAAAATACAAGACCTTTTAGCCGTTGACACCTTCACACCACAAAAGGTACAAGGTGGCTTGGCAAACGAGTTTTCGCAGGAAAACGCCGTTGGCATTGCAGCAATGGTTAAATCCGACAGGCTTCAAATGGAAAAAATAGCAGATGAGCTTACCGAAAAGATTAACGTCAAGGTACAGGTTGGCGGTGTCGAGGCGGATATGGCTATTCTTGGGGCGTTAACCACCCCCGGAACAAACAAGCCGCTGGCTATTTTGGATATGGGCGCAGGCTCTACAGATGCTTCCATAATCACAAAGGACGGTAAGGTAACCTCAATCCATTTGGCCGGTGCCGGTAATATGGTTACAATGATAATCAAGTCGGAAATGGGGCTTAGCGATTTTGAATTGGCGGAGGACATAAAAAAATACCCTCTTGCCAAAGTAGAAAGCTTGTTCCATATTCGTCATGAAAACGGCTCGGTGGAATTTTTTGAAAAGCCGCTGGACGGAAATCTTTTTGCCAGGGTAGTTATTCTTAAGGAGGGCTTCATGGTTCCTCTGGAGGGCAACCACTCCATAGAAAAGATTAAGCTTATCAGAAAAGCCGCTAAGGAAAAGGTTTTTGTTACAAATGCAATAAGGGCGCTTGCGAAGGTTAGCCCCACTAATAATGTAAGGGATATTTCCTTTGTTGTGCTTGTTGGCGGCTCTGCCTTGGACTTTGAGGTTCCTCAGCTTGTTACCGACGCTCTTTCCCAGTATAGGGTAGTGGCTGGTCGTGCTAACATAAGAGGTACAGAAGGGCCAAGAAATGCGGTTGCTACCGGACTTGTGCTTTCCATGGTATAAAGGAGGCAAAAAAATGAAGGTAACCGATAGCTTCGACAGGCCCACAGTTAAAGTGTATGGAACCCAAGGCTGTGCCAATGAGGATATTTTTAAGAATATTTTCTATGGCATAGAAGAAGAGGGTATACCATATGAGTTTATTCCAAGCGACACCAAGGACGCTGTAGCTATGGCATACAAAGCAAGCAGAGAGTCTCGTCTTGGAGTTGGCGTGGGTTTTAGCGACAAGGAAATAGCTTTGCATTATGAAAAGCTAAACGCAGATACTCCTTTGTTTAAAATTCCAACGAAAGCTCCTGCTGCTACAATCCGTGCCCTTGGCACAAACGCAGCTAGGCTTGTAAAAAAACTCCCTTTTAAGGAAATTATTGTAAGCTAGGAAATATATATAGAAAAACAGGAGGTGATTATGTGGCACAAAAAAGCCTCGGTTTAATTGAAACAGTAGGATTAACAGCCGGAATTGAGGCTGCCGATACAGCAGTTAAATCAGCCAACGTTAAGCTGGTAGGCTATGAGCTTTCAAAGGGCGGCGGTATGACCGTTATTAAGCTTGAAGGTGACGTAGGCGCAGTTAAGGCGGCGGTTGATGCAGGAAAGGCGGCAGCAATGAAGGTTGGTTCCGTTGTAAGCGCAATTGTTATTCCTCGTCCGGCACCGGGTCTTGACACAATGGTAAGAAGCAAGGATACCGTTGGCCTTGACAAGGAATGCTGTGGTTGTAGCAAGCCAGTAGCCGAAGAGGCACCGGCAGAAGTAGAAGCCCCTGCGGAAGCATCGGCTGAACCTCCAAAAGAGGAAGCTACCGAAAAAGAGGAAGAACCCGAACCGCAGCTAAGTTCTGATACGGTGGAAGAAGCCCCGATAAACTCCGAGCCAGAGCCGGAACCACCATCGCCAAGCCCGGAGCCTGAACCTGCTCCAGAGCCGGAAGCAGCCCCGGAACCAGAACCACAGCAACCTGTACTTCAGCAACAAGAATCTATTCCGAAACAGGAAATCGTCCCAGAACTCGTCATAGAACCACAGCCTGTCCCAGAATCGGAAGAAATTCTTGCCCCAGAGCCAATTCCAGAACCTGAACTGCCACCCGAGCCGGAGCCAGAGGAAGTATTGGCAGCAGAAAATGAATTGGAGCCAGAAGAACAGGTGCAGCCGGCGGCGGAGCCGGAACAAAAAGAGCAGGAAACCATTACCCCAAAGGCTGTAAGTGGCACGCAACCACCTGCACCTACAGTAAAAAAAACCAGGGGTAAGAAAAATAAATAATAATTCCACCAGCATAATAATAAAATTCATAAAGGAATAGTTTATACAGGCTTGTACAAATGCCTGCACAAATATTAGATAGGTTTAAGTTGTGCAGCATGTAGGGCAATTCCTAAGGAGGTTCTTTTATGTACGAAGCATTAGGCATGATTGAAACAAAAGGACTTGTTGGCGCAGTAGAAGCAGCAGACGCCATGACAAAATCCGCAAACGTAAAGCTTATTGGCTACGAAAAAATCGGGTCTGGCTTAGTAACCGTTATGGTAAGAGGCGATGTAGGCGCAGTTAAGGCTGCTGTAGACGCAGGCGCTGTTGCCGCAACAAAGGTAGGAGAAATCGTATCCACTCACGTTATTCCAAGACCACATACAGACGTTGAAAAAATTCTTCCTGCTTCTGTATAGAGGAGTGATTAGTTATGAACACCCATGACCAGGAGCTGGTTCGTCTTGTAACACGCCTTGTGGTTAAGGAGCTTGCCAACAAAAATGTGTTAATTCCCATGGGAATTTCCAACAGGCACGTTCATGTAAACAGGGAGGATATGGATATACTTTTTGGGAAGGACTCCCAGCTTACCAAAATGAAAGATCTAAAACAACCCGGACAGTATGCCGCCGAGGAGCTTGTTACAATAAAAGGCCCCAAAGGGCAGCTAGAAAAGGTTCGTATCTTAGGACCATTAAGAAGCGAAACTCAAATTGAGATTTCCATAAGCGATGGCTTTAAGCTTGGAGTAAACGCCCCGGTAAGGGACTCGGGCAATCTTGCCAATACCCCCGGCGTAGAGCTTATTGGGCCAAAGGGTACTGTTGTAAAAAGCTACGGCACAATTGTTGCTGCTAGGCACATACATATGACCCCTGGCTTGGCAAGGCTTCTTAATTTAAATGACAAAGATTTGGTTGATGTTGCGGTAGGCAAGGAAAGAGGCGCTGTACTCAAAAATGTTCTTATCCGTGTTTCAGATAAATTTGCTCTGGAAATGCATCTTGATATGGACGAAGCAAATGCAGTAGGCGTTAAGAACGACGATAATGCCACTATAGTGAACAGGTGATGAATTTTGCTAGACTTAACCAGCAGTAACAAAACACTGTGTCTGTTTTCAGAGCTTATAAGAGAAAACCGTTTAAACCCGGAAGCTCAGCTAAGCGGCAACCTAAAGGTTGGGGTTGATCTAGGCACAGCCAATATAGTTTTATCCGTGGTAGACGAAAACAATATCCCCATAGCAGGTGCTATGCATACATCAACTGTAGTACGGGACGGTATTGTTGTGGACTATATGGGTGCTGTTAGGGCAGTTAAGCTCTTAAAGGCTCAAGTAGAGGACATTGTGGGTAGGAGGCTTGACTTAGCTGCTACTGCTATCCCACCGGGAATAATCGAAGGTAATATAAAAGCTATTGCAAACGTGGTGGAAGCGGCAGACTTTACCGTGACAAACGTCCTTGACGAGCCAACGGCGGCAGCAACCGTGCTGGGGCTTTCCGACGGAGCCGTTGTGGATGTAGGTGGCGGAACCACTGGTATAAGCATTTTAAAGGAGGGCAAGGTTGTTTATGTAAACGACGAGCCTACCGGTGGCACTCATATGACGTTGGTGCTCGCCGGCTTTCATAAATGCGCCATTGAGGAAGCGGAGGCAATAAAAAAGGACGTTGCACGGGAGAGGGACGTTTTCCCCATTGTACGTCCTGTAGTAGAAAAAATGGCCTCCATTGTAAAACGCTACGTTTCCGGCCGTGATGTAAATGTAATTTACGTTGTAGGCGGTGCCTGCTGTTTTTCAGATTTTGAGCGAACTTTTGAAAAAAATATTGGCATTGCTACAATCAAGCCGGCAGAGCCTTTGCTTGTTACACCCTTGGGTATAGCAATGAACTGCAAAATATAGCGGCTGTTTAAAAACAGCCGCACATTTGGTGATTTTATGACTCCGGAACAAATTAAACAAATTGTTGAGGATAGTATTAATGAAGTAATGGTATCCTTAATTGTTGAAAGGGTTATTGAGAAGCTGCGTGGTGAGTACAAAAAGGCGCTGGTGGTGTTCACCGGCTCCCTAATCGGCTTTGATAATACAATGGAGCAGCTGGGCAGGCTAAAGTCAGAGGGCTTTACCTTTTCCGTTTGCTTGACCGACAACGCCAAGAAGCTTTTAAACCTAGAAAAAATCAAGGACACCTTAAAGCCGGAGGCCATATTTGATGAAAGCTCCAGTCTTATGCCGGAGCAAATAGCCTTAGGCTTTCAAACAATTATCGTGCCTGCCCTAAGCATGAACTCTGCTGCGAAGCTGGCTAACTGCATTTCTGATACTCTCGCTACAAGGGTTATTTCAAACTCCATAATGCGAGGGAAAAACGTAATTATAGCCGTTAACGGCTGTTGCCCCGACAATGCGGAGCGTGCATTAAAGGGCTACAACATAAGCCCTGCTCACAAGGAGCAGCTTAGAGCCAATATGGAACGTCTGCGCTCCTACGGCGCTACTCTTACGGTAATTGAAAACCTGTACGAAAAAACCAACAGGGCAATCAATAAGCTTTTTTTCCAAGGTTCGGCAAGTGCCAGCCCAGTGGAACAAAGCAACCTATCCGTAAGGGGTGCACAGGGAGAAGCAGAAATCTCGGGCAAAGTAATAGGCAGGACAGATATTTTACAATATAAAAATTATAAATCCATAAAAATAAGAAAAGACGCACTTGTTACACAGTTTGCGGCAGAGGCAGCCCAGAACTTCAATATACAGCTTATTCGAGGTGTATAATATGTATCTAGCAAAAGTTATTGGAACAGTGGTTTCTACAAGCAAGGACGAAAACCTAGTGGGTTTGAAGCTGCTAATTATTCAAAGGCTGACAGAAAAACTAGAGCCGGAGGGCAAGACTGAAATAGCCGTAGACTCCGTAGGCGCAGGCGCAGGGGAAATTGTTATCGTATCCAAGGGCAGCTCCGCAAGGTATGCTTTTGGAGGAAAACCAACCCCTGTTGATGCTTCCATAGTTGGCATTGTGGACACTGTGGAAATAAATTATTAAGCTTGGCTCGTCAAAGCTTTGCTAAGCTTTATTAGGAAGTGATAGCTCTTGGCAAATATTTATACAAAAACAGGCGACAAGGGTCAAACCGGCTTGGTTGGCGGCTCAAGGGTAAGCAAGGCAAGCCCAAGGGTTAACTGCTACGGCACTGTTGACGAGGCAAACTCCATGCTGGGTCTTGCTTACGCCCAGACAAACAACAGCTATATAAAGGAATCTATACATTCCATTCAAAAAAAGCTGTTTGTTGTAGGGGCGGAGCTTGCCAGCGACGAAAATGGTATAGCTAAGCTTTCGGAGTTAGTATCTGACGAGGACGTAACCTTCATTGAAAATATTATTGACAAATGCTTAGAAACCACAGGCAAGCAAACAGCCTTTGTTGTTCCGGGTGTTAATCAAGCGTCAGCTTCTATGCACGTCGCTAGGACGATAGTGCGTCGGGCGGAGCGCTTGGTTATTGCCTCTATGGAAGAAGAAGGCTTTAGAGAGCTGCTTGTGCGCTACCTTAATCGGCTTTCCGATGCTATTTTCGCAATGGCTAGGCTGGAGGAAACTCTTGTTCAGCAGGAAGAAATTAAAAAAAAGGTAACGGAAATAGTTAAAGGCTTGTTTAATGAAAAAGGCGAGATTACCTTGAATTTGGAGCTTGCCAAAAAAATGGCGCTGCTTGCCGAGGAAAAATCCAGAGACATTAGTGTGCCTGTGGTATTTTCCGTTGTGGACGCCGGAGGAAACCTGCTCCTTGCTCACAGAATGGAGAACGCTCTCCTAGGCAGCATTGATATTTCTATAAACAAAGCCTACACAGCAAGCGCTTTTAAAATGCCAACACATGAGCTTGGTAAATTGGCTGCTCCCGGAGGCCCCTTGTACGGAATCGAGCTTACCAACAACGGAAAGGTTGTTATATTCGGCGGCGGCTTTCCATGTTTTGTTAACGGAAAGCTGGTTGGCGCAATAGGCGTAAGCGGCGGCTCCGTTGAAGAAGATATTCTTATTGGTGAGTTTGCCTTGAATCAAGCTTTAGGAGGAATAAGATGAACATAAACGTAAACATGGTTGAGGAGCTTGTAAAAAAGGTTATTTCCAATATAAACGAAAGCGTACCTTTAGACGGTGGCGATTATTCATATGGTATTTACGATACCATGGACGAAGCCGTTGAAGCTGCTTATGTTGCTCAAAGGAAATACTTAAGCTGCTCCATGTCTGACAGAGCCAAATATATTCAAGCTATTCGCTCCGTTGTTATGAAAAAGGAAAACCTTGAATATATGTCACAGGCTGCTGTGGAAGAAACAGGCATGGGGGAATACGAGTATAAGCTTATCAAAAACGAGCTTGTTGCTACTAAAACTCCCGGCATTGAGGATTTGACCACAGAGGCAATGTCCGGAGACAACGGCTTGACAATTGTTGAATACTCACCCTTTGGAGTTATTGGGGCAATCACCCCAACTACAAACCCCACAGAAACAATAATCAACAATTCTATAGGTATGCTTGCCGCTGGAAATTCCGTGGTATTCAGTCCTCACCCTAGAGCAAAAAACGTTTCGATTAAGTTAATAAAAATGTTAAATAAAGCCCTAGACGACCTTGGTGCTCCAAGGAACCTTATAGTTACCGTTAAGGAACCTTCTATCGACAACACCAACGCAATGATGAATCACCCAAAGGTGAAAATGCTTGTGGCCACAGGCGGCCCCGCTATTGTAAAAACTGTTTTATCTAGCGGAAAAAAGGCCATTGGCGCTGGCGCAGGGAATCCTCCTGTTGTTGTTGATGAGACAGCAGATATTGAAAAGGCTGCCCAAGACATCGTTTCAGGGGCAAGCTTCGATAATAACCTTCCTTGTATCGCAGAGAAAGAGGTTATTGCCGTTGACTGTATTGCCGATTACCTCATTTTCAATATGAAAAAGCACGGAGCCTTTGAAATTAAGGATAAGGAACTACTCGCCAAGCTGGCAGACCTTATTCTTACAGAGAAGCATACTCCGAAAACAGAGTTTGTGGGTAAGAGCGCACGGTACATATTAGGCAAGCTGGGCATTAGTGTTGGCCCGGAAATTAAGCTTATAATTATGGAAGCGCCAAAAAATCACCCATTTGTTCAAGAGGAGCTTATGATGCCTGTGCTGCCTATCGTTCGTGTTGATAACGTAGACGAGGCAATTGACTTTGCCATTGAGGTTGAGCACGGCTTTAGACATACAGCTATTATGCATTCCAAAAATGTTGATAAGCTTACCAAAATGGGCAAGCTCATTCAAACCACTATTTTTGTTAAAAACGGCCCTTCCTATGCCGGTATAGGCGTTGGAGGCGAGGGCTACACAACCTTTACTATTGCCGGCCCCACAGGTGAGGGGCTTACTTCAGCCAAAACCTTTGCCAGAAGAAGAAGATGCGTTTTGGTTGGGGGCTTTGACGTAAGATAATTGGAGCAGCTTTAAGTTTGCTGCCCGTATTTTTAAAATCACAGTTTATGTGGCTTTGAAAAGGCTGTATGCAAGGCTCTATCTTGTGCTTTCTTTAATGAAAATTAAGAAAGCGAAAGGGAAGATTGGTTTAAATGGTTGAAAATGAAGGCTTAGTTGCTGTAGTTCGTGAAGCAGGCATTGTAGGTGCTGGCGGAGCCGGTTTCCCAACCCATGTAAAGATTAACACCAAGGCGGACTTTGTTATTATAAACGGTGCTGAATGTGAGCCTCTTTTACGAGTTGACCAGCTTCTTATGGCTTGCGGGGCGGAGGAGCTTCTTTCCGCCTTGCAGCTTGTGGTTGACCACGTTGGCGCTAAAGAAGGGGTTATTGCACTTAAGAAAAAATATCACGACGCAGAGGACGCCTTAAACGCCCACCTTGGAAAATTCCCAAGGCTTAGGCTGCATCTAATGGATAATTTTTATCCGGCCGGCGACGAGCAGGTTATTGTTTATGAGGTTACAGGCAAAATAGTGCCCGAAGGGGGCATTCCCCTTAACGTAGGCGTAATTGTTTCCAACGTTGAAACAATGCTGAATATTTATGACGCCTACAATAAAAAACGACCTGTTACCCACAAATATTTAACCGTAACGGGAGCTGTAGCGGAGAAAAAGACTGTTTGTGTGCCTATAGGCATTACCGTGAAGGAAGCTATTGATTTGGCAGGAGGAGCGTTGATTGACGATTACGTTATTGTTAACGGCGGCCCGATGATGGGAAAGCTTATCAGTCCCCATGACTTTATCACCAAAACCGTAAAAGGGCTGATAGTGCTGCCAAAGGGACACTCCTTAATCAACAGCCTTAGCAAAGAGCTTTCCGGTATGCTTAGAGAGGCAAAAACAGCCTGTATGCATTGCAGTCTATGCTCGGAGGTCTGCCCTAGAGGGCTTTTAGGCCATAGGATAGCGCCGCACAAGCTTATACGAATCGCAAGCTACGGTAGTTTTTGCGACAGCAAAACCTCTACCGAGAATGCATTTCTTTGCTGTGAGTGCCGTTTATGCGAATATGCCTGTGTTATGAATTTACAGCCTTGGAAGTTAAACGCCACCCTAAAGGGACAGATGGCAAAGGCAGGGGTAAGAAATACCCTCAACAATAAGCCGGAAAGGTGCGCCCCGTTCAGGGAATACAAAAAATTCCCGGTGAACAAGCTAATCTCTATGCTTGGCTTGGCAGCCTTCGACGCTCCTGCACCTATAGATTTTTCTGAACGAACTTTTAATACGGTTTCCTTGCCCTTAAGGCAGCATCTTGGGGTACCCTCTCTTCCTTTGGTTAAAGAGGGAGATTTTGTAGAGGCTGGGCAAAAAATTGCTGACATTCCTGAGGGTAAGCTTGGAAGCCCATTACACGCAAGTATTTCCGGCACTGTTGCCCAGGTGACAGACGGAAGCATAGTAATCAAGAAGGTATAACAATAATACTTGAAAGGGTTTGGTGAAATTATGGATATTATGGCTTTAGTAGCTGCTTTTGGTGGAGGTTCTATTGGTGCATTATTTGGTGCGCTTCCTACCTTTATTATTACTGGTGTTATAGCTATTGTTGGCGGTATCGCTACACTAGCAGGCGTTGCTGACGTATCAGTTGGCAATATTGCGTTCGGGTCTTTCTTAGGTCCTCACATCGCTTTTGCTGGCGGCGTTGCTGGTGCTGCTTTTGCTGCTAAAAACAAAAAGCTTGCTTCTGGAACAGATATTTTATCACCACTTAATGGGCTTGCTGATCCGGTTGTTGTTTGTATAGGCGGTATCTTTGGCGTTATCGGATTTTTATTAAACTACCTATATGCAGGCGTTCTTGCTTTACCAACCGACACAGTTGCTCTTACAGTTTTCACCTCCGGCATTATTGTTAGATTCGCATTCGGTAGCACAGGACTTATCGGCAAATACGAAGGCAAGGGCGCTCGTGAGTTTATCTCCGGCGGCAGCGGCCTTGTTTACAACATCGTTCTTGGACTATGTGTTGGTATTGCTGTTAGCTTCGTAGCTGCTTCTATGATTAATTCAGGCGTTACCAAGGAAGCTATGGGTATTTTCCCTGTTATCTGTTTCGGTATTAGTGCTTTCTCACTTTTCTTTGCACAAACAGGCTTTGCAATGCCTGCAACACACCACATTGCTCTTCCTGCTGCCACTGCTGCGGTAGCCTCCGGCAACCCTGTAATGGGCGTAGTATTTGCTATCCTTGGCTCAGTTCTCGGCGATTTCTGGGGCAAGACAGTTAATAGTCACTGTGACTCTCACATTGACCCTCCTGCAGGTACTATCTTTATCTTGATTTTCATTATTAATGCTATTTTCTAAGAATTTGGCTATGGAATTGTTCCTTAATTTGTTGCACTCATTTTTGAAATCCCACACGTTTCAAGCGAGTTTTCAAAAATGTATAGTGCAACTTATTTAAGGACAATTCCTAATTATATTTTTGAAAGAGGTTGCTAATGGGAAAATCAATTGGACTGTTAGAGTTAAAAAGCATTCCCATTGGGGTTGAAACTGCCGATGAAATGCTTAAGGCGGCTGATGTTGAGCTTCTTATTGCCGCCCCAATATGCCCTGGGAAATATGTAATCACTGTCAGCGGAAATGTGGGCGCCGTAAAAAGTTCTGTC